>DFGL01000022.1:0-755 GCA_002371215.1 Ruminococcaceae bacterium UBA3751
TACAGAGATATGCAGGACATGGAATTTACTGTTGAACACGGTAAGCTCTTCATGCTCCAGACAAGAAACGGTAAGAGAACTGCTCAGGCTGCTCTTCAGATTGCCTGCGACCTCGTTGACGAAGGTATGAGAACTGAAGAAGAAGCTGTTGCAATGATTGACCCGCGTAACCTTGACACTCTTCTTCACCCGCAGTTTGACGCTGCCGCTCTTAAAGCAGCTACTCCTATCGGTAAGGGCCTCGGCGCTTCTCCCGGTGCTGCTTGCGGTAAGGTTGTATTCACAGCAGAGGACGCTGAGGAATGGAACGCTAAGGGCGAAAAGGTTGTTCTTGTTCGTCTTGAAACCTCACCTGAGGATATTACAGGTATGAAGGCTTCTCAGGGTATCCTTACAGTTCGCGGCGGTATGACCTCTCACGCTGCAGTTGTTGCCCGCGGTATGGGTACTTGCTGCGTATCAGGCTGCTCCGACATCGTTATGGATGAGGACAATAAGGTATTCACTCTCGCAGGTAAGCAGTTCCACGAGGGCGACTATATTTCAATCGACGGCTCAACCGGTAATATCTACGACGGCATCATCGCTACTAAGGATGCTGAAATCGCAGGTACCTTCGGAAGAATTATGGCTTGGGCTGACAAATACAGAACTCTTAAGGTTAGAACTAATGCAGATACTCCTGCTGACGCTAAGAAGGCAAGAGAGCTCGGCGCAGAAGGTATCGGCCTCTGCCGTACAGAGCATATGTTCTT
>DFGL01000022.1:872-36955 GCA_002371215.1 Ruminococcaceae bacterium UBA3751
AGAGAGAAGCTGCTCTTGAGAAGATTCTCCCCTATCAGCAGAACGACTTCGAAGCTCTTTACGAAGCTCTTGAAGGCTGCCCCGTAACAATCCGTTTCCTTGACCCGCCGCTCCACGAATTTGTTCCTACCGAGGAAGCTGATATTGAAAAGCTTGCTGAGGCTCAGGGCAAGAGCGTTGAAACAATCAAGGGAATCATCCAGGGTCTCCACGAGTTCAACCCGATGATGGGTCACCGCGGACTTCGTCTTGCTGTTACCTATCCTGAAATTGCAAAGATGCAGACTAAGGCTGTTATCCGCGCTGCTATCAACGTTCAGAAGAAGCATGCTGACTGGAACATCGTTCCCGAGATTATGATTCCTCTTTCATGCGACTCCAAGGAGCTCAAGTACGTTAAGGACATCGTTGTTGCTACTGCTGACGCTGAAATCGCTGCTGCAGGCTCCGATATGAAGTACGAAGTTGGTACAATGATTGAAATTCCGCGTGCTGCTCTTACCGCTGCTGACATCGCTAAGGAGGCTGAGTTCTTCTGCTTCGGTACTAACGACCTTACACAGATGACCTTCGGCTTCAGCCGTGACGACGCAGGTAAGTTCCTTGACGCTTACTATGACGCAAAGATTTTTGAAAACGATCCGTTTGCTAAGCTTGACCAGACAGGCGTTGGTCAGCTTATGGAAATGGCTGTTAAAAACGGTAAAGCTACAAGACCTGAGCTCCACTGCGGTATCTGCGGCGAGCACGGCGGCGACCCGAGCTCTGTAGAGTTCTGCCACAAGATTGGTCTTGACTACGTATCCTGCTCACCGTTCAGAGTTCCGATTGCTCGCCTTGCTGCTGCTCAGGCTGCTATTGCTGAGAACAACGCAAAGAAAGAGGCTGCAACCGTATCTAAGGAAGAGCTTGAAGCAAGACTTGCTGCTGCTAAGGAAACATTAGCTAAGCTTCAGGACGCTGCTGCTGACGCAACAGACGACATCAAGGAAGTAGTTGCTAAGGGACTTAAGAGCATCAAGGCAGGCTGGGAAGAAGCTAAGAAAACCTTTGACGCTGAATAATTAAAAAACATTAAAAGAGCTGTCCTTCGGGGCGGCTCTTTTTTAATTCGGAATTATTGTAGGATTTAGGATTCAGGGGTTAGGATTTAGTGGTTGTAGGGGTCGTCGTTTTCAACGGAAGATTTATTGCAGCCAACAATTCTTCATTCTTAACTCTTAATTCTTAATTTTCATGGCGGCGCGGAGACCCATCCGTTAATAATTATTCTTGACTTTATATAATATTAATTATAAAATATATAAAACATTATATATGAGGTTAATCTTATGAAAGATTTTAAGGTAATTGAATTAAAAAAATCAGTATTTGAAAACAACGACAGAGAGGCTGACAAGCTCCGCGAGCAGTTAAAAAAGGACAAAACCTTTCTTTTAAACCTTATGTCCTCTCCCGGCAGCGGAAAAACAACAACGCTCAAGGCAACGCTTGATATACTTAAGGATGAATATAAAATAGGCGTTATGGAGGCGGATATTGACTCGGACGTTGACGCTAAAGCAATCAGCGAAGCGGGAGCGACTGCGATTCAGCTTCATACGGGCGGTATGTGCCACCTTGACGCGGGAATGACGGCGCAGGGGCTTGAAAGCATTAACGCCAATGATTTTGATTTCATCGTTCTTGAAAACGTAGGCAACCTTGTCTGCCCCGCAGAATTTGATACGGGTGCAAGCAAAAACGCTATGATTCTCTCCGTTCCCGAGGGCGACGACAAGCCGCTCAAATATCCCCTTATGTTCTCAATATGCGATGTCGTTCTTATCAATAAGATTGATACAAAGTCCGTTTTTGACTTTGACGACGACGCGGTTGTTGAAAGAATAAAGAAGCTCAACCCGAAGGCTGAAATCTTCTTTATCTCCGCTAAGAACAAAACGGGTATCGAACCCTGGTGCGACTGGCTCAGAAAAGAAATCAATGAATGGAACAAATAAAAAAGGGGCACCTTCACAAAGAAGTTAGAGCACGGCGAATGCCGTGCTCTTTTTATACTATTTTTTAGTTTTAACTGTTTTTTTACCTGACCATTTTCCGTAATAGGTTTTGTTTTTGCTGTTTATATTTACCGTTTTATATGTGCGAATACGAACGTAATACTTTTTCTTTGCTTTTAATTTTTTGATGGTTTTGGAAGTGGACGAGGCTTTCTTGATCTTGACCTTCTTTGCATTCTTCATATTCTTTTTGGTGGAATATTGAATTTCATAGCCGGTAACGCCACTTGCCTTTTTCCATTTAACATTAAACGCTTTCTTTTTAGCGGTAACCTTTGAAATTGATGTGTTTGAGAAAGACGGCTTGTAGCCTATTATTGTATCAAATGAGCCGTCGCTTTTCCCATCTCTTACGTCATCTCTATAATCATATATTTCAAGCAGAATATAGTACTCTCCGGCATTTAAAATAAAATTATGATTAATGTTGTAAGTTCCATATGCAGAGTTGTATTGAGGTTCTGCATCTAAATCCATTACTTTATTATTTAAATTATTGCTTTTATATACTACGATATGAGTCGGTAGCACGGATTTGCTGCTACATTCAGCATAATAGTCTATATTCCCTTTAGTGGGTACAGAAATTTTTAATCCTATATTCCAACCATATGCAAAATTGTTGGAATCGGGATTGTTTGCATCGACATTTAGAGTATAGTGCGTGTCAAATTCAACGCTAACAGCTTTTTCAAGCCATCCCGCTGCAAAAACATTTGCATTTAGAGATAAAACTCCTGTAAGCATAACAATTGATAATAATAAACTTATTACTTTTTTCATTTTCTTTTTTTCTCCTTTTTCTATAATAAAAATGCGTACAGCCGAGACTGTACGCCAAAAACGCAAGCTCAACTGTCGCCAAACATTATCACACAGATACAACAAGACCATATGCAAATAAGAGCATGCATTTTTATCAAAAGAGATAAAAATAGCATACGGACATTGTTGCAAAAATATTCATTTGTGATAATATTTGGCTCTTATATTTTAGCATTTTAGAGAAGGTTAGTCAAGAGTTATGTCACAGGCTGCAACGAGCATAGGATTTGTAATGCCAAATCCGAAAAAAGAAAAGGCTTCCCCTTGAGGTGAAGCTGTTGAGCGAAGCGAAACTGATGAGGTGGAAATAAACAATAACAACTAAAACTTACACCTCATCCGTCTTGCCTTCGGCAATCCACCTTCCCCTCAAGGGGAAGGCTTATTTTTATTAACTTCTTTATAACGGGCGCCCCCTGCAGTCTTTTTTTGTTCGGTATTATTGTTATTGCAGACAATATTTCGTATCCTTAATTATTAATTCCAAAGAACTCCTGCGCTATTCTAACGCTCTCCATTGCGTCCTTTGCGTAATAATCGGCGTCAATTTTTTCGGCATAGCTCTTTGTAAGCACCGCGCCGCCAACGAACACCTTAACGTCCGTATTCCCGTGGAGAAGGCGGATGGTTTTTTCCATATTGGGAACGGTTGTAGTCATAAGTGCCGAAAGCCCTACGAGCTTAACGCCGCGCTTTACCGCTTCGTCAAGCACGGTTTCGCACTTAACGTCCTTGCCGAGGTCAATTACGTCAAAGCCGTAATTCTGAAGCAGAACCTTAACTATGTTCTTTCCGATATCGTGAATATCGCCCTCAACTGTTGCAACGATTATCTTTTCGCCCTTTACCTGAGCGTTTCCGCTGAGGACGAGGTGCGCTTTTATTTCATCAAACGCCGCCTTTGCGGAATCCGCGCTCATAAGCAGCTGGGGCAAAAACAGTCTGTTTTTTTCAAAATCAGCGCCAACCTTATCAAGCGCAGGAACGATAAAGCCGTTAATTATTTCAAGCGGGCTTGTTCCTTCAAGAAGCTTCTTCGCCGCCCTTGCGCTTTCCTCCTTCATTCCCTTGATTATCGCAGTATCAAGGCTGATTTCAACCTCGCCGCTCTGAACGGTTTCGGTTTTCGTTACGGAGGAGATATATTCAAGGCAGCTTTCATCAAGCCCCGCAAGTGCGTTATGGGCGTAGTATGCGTTCATCATAGACTGCGACTTAGGGTTGATAATGCCTCCGCTGAGCCCCGCGGCGAGCGCCTCGGTATAAAAGGCTGTATTTACAGCCTCCCTTTCGGGCAGACCGAAGCTGATATTGGATACGCCGAGAACGGTATGAACTCCGAGCGTTTCCCTTATATACTTAACCGCTTTCAGCGTTTCAACAGCGTTGTTTTTATCGGTTGAAACGGTCATAGTAAGCGCGTCCACAACTAAATTTTTCTTATCAATGCCGTATTCTTTTGCGGCATTTATTATTTTTTCGGCAATTTTAATTCTGCCCTCGGCGGTTTCGGGTATACCGTCATCGTCAAGGCAGAGGCAAACGAGCACGCCCCCGTATTTTTTGGCAAGCGGAAGCACCGCCTTAAGCGAGCTCTCCTTACCGTTTACTGAATTGATTACGGGCTTGCCGTTATATATTCTGAGCGCCGCCGAAAGTGCATCGGCGTTTGCGCTGTCTATCTGGAGCGGGCAGGAAACCACGCTCTGAAGCTCAAATACCGCGCGGCAGAGCATCTCTTTTTCATCAATATCGGGCAGACCGACGTTAACATCGAGAATATGCGCGCCGCAATCCCGCTGAGTAATTCCCTCGCGGATGACGTAGTCCATATCGTTGTTTCTCAGCGCTTCCTTCAGCAGCTTTTTGCCCGTTGGGTTAATACGCTCGCCGATTACAAGGCTCTTTGCCCCGAACCCTGCGCTTTCGCTTCCGCTCGTTGCAACGGTGAAGGATTTATATTCGGGAACGCTGTCGGGAATATTTTTAGTTTTTTCAATCATAGCCGAGATATGCTCGGGAGTCGTTCCGCAGCAGCCGCCGAGGAAGGTCACGCCGATTTTGGCAATCTCGCTCATATACGAGGCAAACTCCTCGGGCGAAACGTTGTAAACCGTTTTACCGTTAACAACCTCGGGCAATCCCGCGTTAGGGTTAACGCACAGCGGGATTGAGGCGTATTTTCTCAGCTCCTTAACAAGCGGGAGCATCTGCTTTGGCCCGAGCCCGCAGTTGAGCCCGATAACGTCCGCGCCGAGCCCTTCAACAACGGCGCAGGCGGTTTTAATATCCGCGCCCGTAAGCAGCCTTCCCTTTTCATCAAATATCATGGAAACGATTACGGGAAGCGAGCAGTTTTCCTTTGCCGCAAGGAGCGCCGCCTTGATTTCATAGGTGTCGCCCATTGTTTCAATAAGAACGTAGTCCGCTTCTTCTGCGCCAGCCTTTACAACCTCGGCATAGGAGGCATAGCAGTCCTCAAAGGATAAATCGCCCATAGGCTTAAGGAGCTTTCCCGTCGGCCCCATATCAAGGGCTACCTTTTTGCCCGTCCTTTTTGCAAGGCGCACTCCCGCCTTAACAAGCTCGGCGCAGTTTTCGTATTTCAACGGATTAGCGCCGAAGGTGTTCGTGGTTATAATATCCGCACCCGCGTCTGCATAAGCCTTATGCACCGCAAAAACGCGCTCGGGCTCGGTAATATTCAGTTTTTCGGGAAGCTCACCCGCCCTGAGCTTAAGCATCGTTCCCGTTCCGCCGTCAAAATATTTAATCATCTTTTGTCCTCTATTCCTATAAATGCGGTTACGCTTTTGGTCGGTATCATTTCACAGGTGTCGGTAAGGGTCAGCCCTATTCTTTTTGTAAGTTCCAAAAGGGAGAGAAAGCTTTTCTGAGCCGCAACGTCCAAATCAAAATAACCCGGGGAGTACCTTTGCCTGAGGGTAAGCCCGCTTTTTTTCAGCTCCTCCTCAAGAGCGTCGCACACAGCCTCAATCTTTGCCGCCGCCGCAGCCTGGTACGCCATTGCGAGCGCAACGTCCGTTGCCGCCGCGGCGTTAATGAGCCTGTCTACGCCCACTCCGAGCGTTGCGCCGAAAAGCACGGCTCTTTTACATCCTGCAAGGTTTTCGGCAAGCCTTTCGCTTTTAAATTCCGCGCCGCCGACTGTTACCGTACCGTTTTCAACCGTGCAGTCAAAAATTCTGTACAGCGTTTTGGGCATTGCCGCCTTTTCAACCTCGCCGCAAGCCTTTTCAACAAGCGCAAGGATTTTTTCATCCTGCGTTTTTGAGTTCGTTCTGAGGTAACGCAGTACCTCCGCTCTGTCTATCATCTTATAATTTCCGAAAGTCCGCCCATTATCTGAAGCGCAACGGCGGGCTTATTCATTGTGTAAATATGTATATTGTTAATTCCGTTTGCCATAAGGTCAATTATCTGCTCGGTTGCATAGATAATCCCCGCCTGAAGCATTGAGGCGTCGTCGTCTCCGAAGCGCTCCATAATCTTATAAAACTTCTTTGGAACAGAGCAGTTTGAAAGCTCGATGCTCCTTTTTATCTGGCGCGCATTGGTTATTGGCATAATTCCCGCGATAATCGGCACGTCAATGCCCTTAATCCTGCACATCTCAACAAAATCAAGGAATTTTTCGTTATCAAAAAACATCTGAGAGGTGAGAAAATCAAGCCCGCAGTCAACCTTATATTTAAGGTGCTCCATATCCTCCACCCTGTTCTTGCTTTCCGTGTGAATTTCAGGGTAGCAGGCGCCGCCGATACAGAAATCGCCGCGTTCCTTAATCTCGTTTACAAGCTGATAGGCGTATTCAAAATACTGCTCGTCGGGAAAAACGAAGCCCTCCGGTATATCGCCGCGAAGCGCAAGGATGTTTTCAACCCCCGCCGCCTTTAAGCCGTCAACAACCGAGTCAACCTTCTCCTTAGTTGAGGTAAGGCAGGTAAGGTGGGAAAGCGGAGTAACGCCGCAGCGCTTAATCTCCTCGGCTATCTCCTGAGTAAAGCCCGCCTTCGTTCCCGTTGCGCCGTAGGTAACGCTCATAAAGGACGGATTTGCCTTACACATTTCGTCAACGACAGCCTTTGTGCTTTCTATCTTATCCCACTGCTTGGGCGGAAAAACCTCAAAGGATACCGTACAGCGATTGTTTTTTAATATCTCACTTATTTTCATAACGATATCTGCCTCCCAGCATTCTTATCTTTCTTAAATAAATTATCAAAAGCGGTATATCCGCAAGCAGCCAAGCCGCAGGACCCGCGTAACAAACCGCGCTGAAGCCGATTAGCGGAGTCAGCACGAACGCCACTGCAAGCCTTCCGAAGAACTCGCCCGCGCCCGCTATCATATTTGCATATGTAAAGCCCATTCCCTGCAGCGTATTCCTGAGCACAAGCAACACAGAAACGAGCATATAACACTGTGATACCGCCGTTATGTACGCCTTTGCGGCGGAGAGCACCGCCCCGTTTTGCTCGCTCATAAAAAGGGAGGTCAAGTAAGGTCCCGCAAAATAAAGCAGAAGGCTCATAAATACGGAAACGAGCATATTCACAAAGAGAATCTGACGCGAGCCCTTTTTTATTCTTTCATAATTTTCCGCGCCGTAGTTCTGGCCCGTAAAGGTCTGCGCCGCAACGCCGAAACCGCTCATAGGGATATTGGTTAGGTTTTCAACCCTCGCCGCCGCGGTAAAGCCCGCCATAACGTTTGCGCCGAAGGAGTTTACGGCGCTCTGCAGCGCCATTGAACCTACCGAGGTAATAGTAAACTGAAGGGACACGGGAATTCCGAGTTTTATCTGCTGAATTGCAGTCTTTTTTTCAAGACGGAAATCCTCTTTTTTCAGTTCAACGTTCGGGTTAAATTTAATAACGTATATTCCCGTAAGAAGCGCCGCGGTAAAATGAGAAATCATCGTTGCGCCCGCCGCGCCTTTAACTCCCCAGCCGAAATACTTAACAAAAAGAATATCCAAAACAAAGTTGACAACCACGCTGACTCCGAAAAAGTACAGCGGCTTTCTGCTTTCGCCTACGGCACGGGAAATTGCGGTAAAGTTGTTTGAAAGCATCTGAAGCGGAACGGCAAAATATAGCAGATTTACGTAGCTTGCCGACAGCCCGATTATCTCATCGGGCGTACCGATAAGTTTAAGCAGCGGGGTTGAAACGATATGCGCCGTTACAACAATGACAAGCCCTATTAAAAATGCAACCGTTACGCTTGAGCCCGCGTACTTTGCAACGCCCTTTTTATCGCCCGCTCCGAAAGCGTGGGCAACGGGAATTGTAAAGCCGCTCGTCAGCCCGAGAGCCGCGCCGATAACGAAGGAATTTATTGCGCCGACGTTTCCTACCGCCGCAAGCGCGTTATTCCCCGCATACCGCCCGACTATTATATTGTCAACAAAGGTGTAATTATACTGCAAAAGCTGGGACAGCATTATGGGAAAAGCAAAGGTGATTACGCCTTTCATTATGCTGCCGCTGAGCATACCGTTCTTTTTCATATGTTACCGCAATAAAGTGTTTGTTAAGACAGAAGGGGGCAAAATGCTTTGCCCCCTCGGGATTTGTTATTTTGTAAAGAAGGTTATAAATGCTTTGTACGCCATATAAACGTCTATTTTTGAAACGATTTCATAAGGCGCGTGCATTGAGAGAACGGGAACGCCTACGTCAATTGTATCAACGTCAAGGTTGGCGATATACATTGCAACGGTACCGCCGCCGCCTCCGTCAACCTTACCGAGCTCGCCCGTCTGCCAGAGAACGTCGTTCTCATCAAGAAGGCGCCTTACCCATCCGCAGAATTCCGCGGAAGCGTCGCTCGTTCCGCTCTTACCGCGTGAGCCCGTAAACTTTGTTACGCAAACGCCGTTATTGATAAAGGACGCGTTGTTCTTTTCAAATACCGATGACCACGTCGGGTCGTAAGCCGCGTTAACGTCGGCTGAAAGGCATTTTGAATTACGCAGTACGTCCCTGCCGTCATAGCCTTCCATTCTCGCTAAATCCTCAATGAAATACTTGAGGTAGGAGGAGTTGAGACCGGTATTTCCGTCAGAGCCGATTTCCTCTTTATCCGTAAGAACCGTAATCGCCGTATATTCGGGAGCCTCGTCAATATCAAGGATAGCCTCAAGAGCGGGATAAGAGCAAACCCTGTCGTCGTGGCCGTAGCCGCCGATAAGGCTTCTGTCAAAGCCGATATCGTCAACGGTGAATGCGGGAACGAGCTCTAACTCTGCAGAGAGGAAATCCCTCTCAATAATTCCGTACTTTTCATAAAGGAGGGAAAGGAGATTGAGCTTGATTTTTTCGCTCTCCTCGTCATCCCTGAACGGACGGGAGCCGATTACAACGTTGAGCTCCTCGCCCTTAACGATTTCGTTAGCCTTTCTCTGCATCTGCTCATCGCCGAGATGCGGAAGAATATCGGTAATGCAGAACTTGGGCTCGCCCGGCGCTTCGCCGATTTTAACGTCAACAAAGGTTCCGTCGTTTTTACAGATTCTGCCGTGGAGCGAAAGCGGAATTGCAACCCACTGATACTTTTTAATTCCGCCGTAGTAATGAGTTTTGAAATAGCCGAGCCCCTCCTGCTCGTATACGGGACACTGCTTTAAATCAAGACGGGGAGAATCAATATGAGCGGCGGAAATTCTTACGCCGTCCTTAATGCTTCTTTTACCTTTAACGCAGAGAATTACGGATTTTCCGCGGTTTGCATAGTAAACCTTTTCGCCCGCCTCAAGCGGCTCGCCGAACTCATCAAATTTAACAAAGCCGTTGTCAATTGCAACCTTTTCAACCCAGGCGGCAATCTCCCTTTCGGTTTTACATTCGCCGAGGAATTCCTTATATCCCTCGCAGAAGGCGTCGCACTCTCTGAGCTCCTCGGGGCTCATAAAATCAACGCCGTTTTTCTTTTCATTGAAAAGCATTTCCTTTAACTGTTTTGCTTTTTCACTCATATTTAAGTACCTCCGTGGTAAAATTTACATTATTTCATCAAGGATTTCAAGAAGCTGCGCCTTAACGTCGCTCTTTAAATCGTTGATAATTACAAAATCGCTGTTTTTTATATAGTATTCCTCGGAAAGCTGGGCGTTTATTCTCTCTAAAGCTCGCTCCCTTGAAATACCGTCGCGCTCCATTATCCTTTTAAGGCAGATTTCCTGCGGCGCGATAACGCTTATAACCTTAAAGCACTCGTTTTGAAGCCCCGCTTCAAATAGCTGCGGCGCGTCAATTACGCTGAGCGCCGTTGCTTCGGCAATACTGCGCTTTATAATTTCAGGGTGCATTATCTTATTCAGCTTATCCGTTTCCTCCCTGCTTTTAAACGCTCTTTTTGCAAGCAGGGCGCGGTCAAGCACGCCGTCCTTTACGGTATCCTCGCCGAAGGTTTTTTGTATCTCTTTCAGCACGGGCGAATTTTTTTCGGTAAGCGCTCTTGAAATTTTGTCGCTGTCTATAACCTTAAAGCCAAGCTCTGTCAGCAGCTCGCCGACATAGCCCTTTCCCGCGCCCGTTCTGCCCGTCAAGCCGATTAAAAACGGCTTTTTAAGGTCAACGGTTCTGAACGCGGCGGCGCGGATAATTCGGTTATAAACCGCCATACCCACTCCGTTTTTATGCGGCGCTCTGGCATATACCTTTTTTGCGCCCATTTCGTCAAGCCTTCTGAGAGCGTCAAAAAGCTCCCTTGCCTGGCTTAAATCGTCGTTTTCTTTTCCGTAGGTTATATGGGGAACGTTTACCCTGTCGCCCTCAAAGCAGAGGGCAAAGCAATCGGGCAGCGCGTTTACGAATTCCTCAAAGCGCACCTTTTCGCCCTCAACAATTACTATCTCAGCCTTCGGGGAATAGTGTTTATATTTCATACCGGGCGAGGCGGCGGTTTCGTTTTCCTTCATACCGCTGAGCACAGCCGGAGAAACCTCAACCTCTCCGATAACCTTTTCAAGCATTTCCTTTGTTACCGCGCCGGGACGGAGAATAACGGGCTTTTCGCCAACGAGCGTAATCACCGTACTTTCCACGCCGAATTTACATTCGCCGCCGTCAATAATCGCGTCAATCTTTCCCGTCATATCGCTGATAACGTGCTGCGCCTTCGTCGGCGACGGGAGTCCGCTCGTGTTTGCAGACGGCGCCGCTATCGGACAGCCGCTCGCTTTAATCAGCGCCCTTGCGGTTTCGTTTTCGGGCATTCTTACGGCAACGGTTTCAAGCCCGCCGCTCGTAACATACGGAATACGCTCCGCCTTTTCAAGAATAACGGTAAGCGGAGCGGGAAAAAATGCGTCAATAAGCGCTTTCGCCTTCGGCGTTACCTCTTTTACAAGCGGAATAATATCCTCCTTTTCCGCAATATGAACAATCAGCGGATTATCGGCAGGTCTTCCCTTTGCGGCGAATATGCTTTTTACGGCGTTTTCATCAAGCGCGTTCGCGCCGAGGCCGTAAACCGTCTCCGTAGGAAAGGCAACAAGCCCGCCGCGGCGTATGATTTCGCCCGCAAGCTCAATATCCTGTTTTGATGTGGTTAGAAATTTTGTATTCATAATTTCAATTGATAATGGACGTTTTAGTTCGGAATTCGGAGTTCGGAATTCGGAATTGTTGTTATTGCAACGGTTTTCGTATTCTTAATTCTTAATTCTTAACTCTTAATTCTTAATTAGAGATTACTCCTGCGACGCCTTTAGCTTTTCGGCTGTATCCGCGGTTATAAGCGCGTCAATCAGCTCGTCAAGGTCGCCGTTTAAAATCTGTTCAAGCTTATAGAGAGTAAGGTTGATTCTGTGGTCCGTAACCCTGCCCTGAGGATAGTTATAGGTACGGATTCTCTCGCTTCTGTCGCCCGTTCCTACCTGTGCCTTGCGCTCGCCCGCAATCTCTGCGTCGTGCTTAGCCTTTTCCGCGTCATAAAGCCTTGCGCGGAGTACCTTAAGCGCCTTTTCCTTGTTTTTGTGCTGGCTGCGCTCGTCCTGACATTCAACCACCGTGCCCGTGGGGATATGGGTTATACGGATAGCGGACGAGGTTTTGTTAATATGCTGGCCGCCCGCGCCGCTTGAACGGAAGGTGTCAATCTGCAAATCCTTTTCGTTAAGCTCAAAATCAACGTCCTCCGCCTCGGGAAGAACAGCTACGGTTGTAGTTGAGGTATGAATTCTGCCCTGACTTTCGGTTTCGGGCACGCGCTGAACACGGTGTACTCCGCTCTCGAATTTAAAGCGGGAATAGGCGCCGTCGCCATCAACGGAAAAAGAGATTTCCTTATAGCCGCCGAGCCCCGTTTCGCTTGCGGAGAGCACCTCCGTTTTAAAGCCCTTTGCCTCGGCGTACATTGAGTACATTCTGAAAAGCACGCCAGCAAAAAGAGCGCTCTCCTCGCCTCCCGCGCCGCCGCGGATTTCAATAATAACGTTTTTATCGTCGTTAGGGTCTCGCGGAAGAAGAAGAACCTTAAGCTCCTCGCTGAGCCTTTCCATATCGTCGCGGCTCTGCTCAAATTCATCCTTTACCATTGCGGCAAAATCATCGTCAAGCGAGCTGTCTCCAAGCATTTCGCGGCTTTCCTCGTTCGTTTCCTTAGCCGCCTTGTACTCTCTGAATTTTTCAACAACGGGGGTGAGCTGCTTAATTTCCTTCATAAGCTTTGTATACTCGTCAAGGTCCGCAATAATTTCGCTCTTGCAGACAAGCTCGTTCACCTCGTTAAATCTTTTTTCAACTTCAATCAGTTTATCAAACATATATTTTCCTTTCCGAAGGATTAATCCTTGTGCGGCATAATCTGCTTTATATTTTTCTCCGCCTTGCTGCGCGGAAGCATAACCTCCCGCTCGCAGCCGAGGCATTTTATTTTGAAATCAGCGCCTATTCTCAGCACCTCAAACTCCTTGCCGCCGCAGGGGTGCGGCTTTTTCATCAACAATCTGTCGCCCACGTTAACGTTCATACTGCACCTCCGCACTGTTATTCACATTATTATATCACTATATATAATTATTATCAACTAAAAACATAAATAAGAAAAAATATTCATATAATTTAACAGTCTTTATAAGGAATGATACGATGAAATACTATCCCGAAGGCGTTTGCCGTTCTTTAAATAAAAAGTTTTACACCTTACCCTCGCTTAAAGCGGCGCTGGAGAGCGGTGAAATAATTGAGGGCAGGGTCGTCCTCTGCGATTCATCCCATAATCTTTACGTTGACCTCGGCGCTTACAGAGGAATTATCCCCCGTACCGAGGGCGCGCTGGGGATAATTGAGGGTACGGTGCGGGATATTGCGCTTATTTCTAAGGTAAACCGAAGCGTTTGCTTCAGGATTAAGGGCTTCCACGCTGAAAACGGAAAAACCGTTCCCATTCTCTCCAGACGGAGCGTTCAGCTGAGCTGTATGCGGGATTACATAGATAAGCTGTGCGAGGGAGATATAATTACCGCACGGGTTACAAGGCTTGAAAGCTTCGGCGCATTTATTGATATAGGCTGCGGAATTAACAGCCTTATTCCGATTGATATGCTCTCCGTTTCAAGAATTTCCCACCCGAGAGAAAGGCTCTCCGACGGTCAGTTAATCAAAACCGTGCTGAAAAAGAGAGAGCCCGAAAAGCTCACCTTTTCTCTTAAAGAGCTGCTCGGTACATGGGAGGAAAATGCTGCGCTTTTCAAGGCGGGAGAAACCGTAACGGGCATAGTAAGAAGCGTTGAAAGCTACGGCGTTTTTGTTGAGCTTACCCCTAATCTCGCCGGGCTTGCGGAGCCGTTTGACGGGGTTAAAACGGGGATGAAGGTTTCCGTTTTTATTAAGTCGATTTCACCTCAGCGCCTTAAAATCAAGCTGGCGATAATCGAGGCGTTCCGTGAGAACACCGAGCCGCCGCAGCTACAGTATTTCCGCGAGGATAAGCACATAAACGAGTGGCGCTACTCCCCCGCCTTCAGCGATAAACAGCTTACTACCGAATTCGGAATTCGGAAAGCGGAATTCGGAATTGAGGGCGGAATACCCGCACCCGATTCTATTATTGCAAACAATAATTCTTAATTCTTCATTATTAATTCTTAATTAAAAAAAGCACCCGTCGGGTGTCCGTCATAAAGAAGTTAAATAAGCCTTCCCCTTGAGGGGAAGGTGGATTGCCGAAGGCAAGACGGATGAGGTGTAAGTTTTAATTGTTTCTTATTATTTCCACCTCATCAGTTTCGCTTCGCTCAACAGCTTCCCCTCAAGGGGAAGCCTTTTTCTTTTCCGGATTTGTCTTTACAAATCCTATGCTCGTTGCAGTCTATGACATATTTCTTGACTATATGCTACAAAAATGCTAAAATAAAAGTGCCAAACAAAAGTTTATATTTTTATTTCGCAATAATGGCGTGTTATTTTTATCCTTTGATAAAAATGCATGCTCAAGTTTCACATGCTATCATTGCGATTTTATGTAAACTTTTGTTTGGCGACAGTTGAGCTTGCGTTTTTGGCGTACAGCTTGGCTGTACGCATTTTTTATTATTGAAAGGAGATATTACTATGACTCACGAAGAACAAGTAAACGCATTAAAAAAGGCTTTTGATTTACAAACTCTCATTATCGAAAAACAAAATGAATTTTCGCTTTTATCACAAGAGCGTTACAAAGAAAAGCCTTTGCCGCCGTCTCAGCCGCAAAAGCCGGTTTACGACGCGCTGCCTTATCCTGAGATAAAATCAGATATTACTTTTACAGAATACTTAAAAACAGAACCCACATGGCTGTTATGTTTAATTTTTTGGCCATATATCCTTTATTTATATTTTAAGGGTTACAAAACTGCGAAGGCTGAAGATGTTGAAAGAAAAAAACAAAGCGAAGAGTACCGGATTAAATGTAAGGAAGTTGATGAGGAAAACTTCAAAAGAGACGCAATAGCAGAAAACGAATTAAAAGAGGAAATGCGTGATTATAACGCAAAGTTAGAAAACTATAACACCGTTATTGTACCTCAATACGAAGAAGAACTTAGAGTCTGGACGGACAACCATAATAAACAGCTTAACGATTTGAATAATGTAGTTGATAAAGCGTCCGATGAATTAACCGCTTTATATGACGAAACAAATATTCTTCCCCTTCAATACAGAAATATTGAAGCAATAGAATATGTTTATAACATCGTAGCTTCTTCAAACGACTATGATGTATTTAAGGGCATAGAATCATACGAAAAGAAATTAACAAGAGACTTAGAAACAGAAAGAATTAAGCAGCAAGAAAAAGCAAACGACTTAGCAATGCTAAACGCTCAGCTTGCAAACGAACAAAACGAGTTGTTGGCAGAGCAAAATACTATTGCAGAGCGAGCAAGAAAAGATGCACGAAATGCAGAAATCGTAGGTGCAATCCAAAGGCATAATACAAACAAAATATTAAAAGACAGGCGCAAATAAAACCGTTATAACAAGAATCGATGAGAAAAAAGGTTGACTGAGAAATCAGTCAACCTTCTTTATTATGGATACCCATTGGTGCTTTTTTTATAACGCCATTGCGGCGTGGAAGGCGCTTTGGGTTGCGTTGCCTATCGTTCCGCCTCTGTCCGCGTCGCCTGCCGCAACGCAGTTTATTCCCGCTTCCCGTAATTCCTTAAGGAGCGAGTTTTCGGGACGTACACCCATTGAAAGAACAACGAGATCAACGTTGATACGCGATTTACTGCCCTTCTTATCTTCAACGAGAACGCCCTTTTCATCAACGGAAAGCAGCTTTGTTCCGAGCAGGAACTCCGTTCCGTAGGGCTCAATTCTGCTGAGGCTGTCGTCCACAAACTGGAACCAGGCGTTGCCCGCTATGGCGTTTGCCATTTCAACAACGGTTACGGTATTGCCGAGCTCGTTGAGCTTTTCGGTTGTTTCAAGCCCCGTTAAACCCGAGCCGATAACTGCAACGCGGCTGTTTTTAATCTCCCTTTTGCCGAGCAGGATTTCGGGCGCGGTAACAACGTTTTCGCCGTTTATGCCCTCAATAGACTGCGGTCTTATCGGCGTACCTCCCGTTGCAAGAACAACGGCATAGGGGTTCATTTCCTTAATAAGCTCAAGGGTTGCGGGGGTGTTCAGTTTAATTTCAATTCCGAGCGCCTCCGCTTCCCGCTGCATATCCTCAACCGACCAGTGAAGCTTATCCTTGAACGGTCCCGAGGAGGCGATGTTTACCTGACCTCCGACAGCGCTCTCTTTTTCAAGAACAACGGGCTCAAAGCCGCGCCTTTTGAGCGTTATTGCCGCGGTAAGACCTGCAGGGCCCGCACCGACTACTACTACCTTAAAGCCCCTGCCCGTCTTTGGCATTGAGGCGTATTCCTTTTCAATTCCGACAGAGGGATTGAGCGCGCATTCGCCCGGCGTTCCCTTTGTTGCGGCGTTGTCTATAAAGGATTTTATGCAGTGAAGGCAGCCTATGCAGCGCCTTATCTTTTCGGGGTGCCCCTCCTCCGCTTTTTTAGCCCAGTAGGGGTCGCAGATAAAGTTACGCGCTGAGCCCACGAAATCCTGATACCCCTCCTCAAGCTGCTTTTCAGCCTGCTCGGGGGAGCGGATAAAGTTAGCCGCGATAACGGGGATATTAACCGCTTCTTTTACCGCCTTTGCAAGATACGCTCTCCAGCCCGGCTCAAACGAGGTTGGCTCAAGCCAGTAATTATAAGTATCGTAGCACGCGGAGGAAACGTTGATTGCGTCAACGCCGAGGGCTTCAAGCCTCTTTGCGATTTCAATGCCCGTTTCAAGATGGTAGCCCTTTTCGGGCTTGCCGATTTTATCGTAAAACTCATCAACGGTAAGGCGGACGATAAGCGGATAATCCCTTCCGCACTGAGTTTTAATTCCGTCAATAATTTCAGTTATAAACCTCATTCTGTTATCAAACGAGCCTCCGTATTCGTCCGTACGCTGATTGGTGTTCGGCGAAAGGAACTGATGAAGAATATAGCCGTGTGTTGAATGAAGCTCAACCGCGTCAACGCCCGCCTTTTTACAGCGTACCGCAGCTGCGATAAAGTCGTCGCGGAGTTTATGCACCTCGCGCTTGCTCATTGCGTGGATACGCGTTGCGCCGTGGGCTGAGAGCTCGCATTTTGAGGGCGCCTGCTGGGACATACAGATTTTCTTTTGCTCAAGCCCGAGCAAAACGGGGGTTGCCTTAAAGAGAACTGAGGGCAGATTGGGAAATCTGTCTGCAATGGGAGTTATGAGCGGGAGTGAGTTTATCGAGCTTGTATAGCCCTGCCTTCCGGGGTGGTGAAGCTGAATACAGAGCTTTGCGCCGTACTTATGAATACGGTTTACCATCTCGCGCATTGGCTCAATATGACGGTCCGAGCTCATTGAAAGCTGAGTGAAGGACGAGGTTGCCGCCATATCGTTAACGCGGCAGATACCCGGGATAATCAGCCCGACTCCGCCCTTTGCGCGCTCCTCGTAATAATTCATCATTCTTTCGGTAGGCTCGCCGTTAATCTGACCGAGTGAAAACTCCGCCGCCGTCATAACAACGCGGTTTTTAACCTCCATTTTTCCTATTTTCATAGGGGAAAACATCATATCATAGCTCATTTTTTCATTTCCTCCAGCTTTTTCTTAAAGCGGGTTAATTTATTCTTTTCAAGCTGCCAGTAAACAGTACGGACGGGCGGACAAAAGCCCATAAGCACCTTTGAAATATCAAAGAGCACGCAGGGGGAAACGAACTTTTTGCCGCTTTCAATCCCCGCTACCATCTTGCGCGCAACTACGTCGGGCTGCTGAACGGGGAACGGCTTTTCAAACTCCGCTCCGTCAGCGGCTACCTTAAAGAAATTGGTATCTGTTGCAACGGGATAGAGGCAGGTGAGCTGTAAGTTTTTATCCTTTTCAAGCCTTATCGCCTCCTGAAAACCCTGAAGTCCGAACTTGCTCGCGCTGTAAAGAGCGTAGCCGGGCATTGCCATCTTGCCGATAGCGCTTATTGTGTAAGCGAGCTTTCCCGCTCTGCCCGCAAGGTGTTCTCTGTACTTTGAATAAGTATAGATAGGCGAAATTGTATTTACATTGAAAATACGCGCGATACGCTCCCAGTCCGTATACTCAAACGGCTCATAGTACGGAAAACCCGCGTTGGCGTAAAAAAGGTCAATCTTTGCGCCGCCGAAAACCTCCGCAGCCTTATCAAAAATTGCGTCAACGCCCTCCTTTGAGCCCGTATCAACGTTCATAGGAATAACGTTGGGCGCAAAATCCTTTAATTTTTCCTCAGAATTCAGCGAGGGAGCAAGGATAACGTTTCCGTCGCCCTTTGCAAGAATTTTAAGTACCTCAAGCCCTATTCCGCTTGAAGCGCCCGTTAAAACGATATTGTGGTTGGTAAGCATAATAACACACCCCTTAAAATATTCTTAATTCAAGTATATAAGTTTATTATTATTTTGTCAAATAACTGTTTTACAGATTGTATTTTGATTAAAGTTCTGTTACAATAGCCGTATGAAAAAGAATTACCTCAAGGATATGAGAGACGGGAAGCCGCTCGGGACGGCAGCGCTTCTCTTTATGACGGTTAAGCTGAGTATACCGACGATGCTCGCTCAGCTGTCTATTATTATAATGGAATATATTGACGCCGCAATGGTTGGCAGGCTCGGAGGAAACGCCACGGCGTCTATCGGGCTCGTTTCCTCCTCCACCTGGCTTATGGGCGGAATTTGCTATTCGGCAATTATCGGCTTTTCCGTTCAGGCTTCTCAGCTAATCGGGGCTAAGGACGAGAGCGGCGCGCGAAGGATAATGAAGCAGTGCTTCATAGTTACCCTCGGAATAAGCGCGGGGATTGCGCTTATCGGCGCGGCAATAAGCGGTTTTCTTCCGACGTGGCTCGGCGGCGGCGAGGAAATACGGCGAAACGCTTCAAAATACTTTCTGATAATTGCGCTCTCCCAGCCGATTTATCAGCTAAACAGCATAGCCGTCGCTATGCTCCAGAGCAGCGGAAACACAAGAACGCCCGGAATACTTGAAGCGGTTATGTGTTTACTTGACGTACCCTTCAATTACCTTTTTATCTTCGTTTTTAAAAAGGGAGTTGAGGGCGCAGCGCTCGGCACGCTCGTTGCGGAGCTTGTTATGACCGTACCGTTTTTGTACTTCCTTCTTGTTAAATCCCCCGTTTTCCGCTTCAGAAGGGGCGAAGGGGTTGAAATACGAAAAACCGAAATAAAGAGAGCTGTTAAAATCTCCGCTCCGATAGCGTTTGAGCAGGTTATTATGACCTCCGCTCAGGTTGCCTCAACAAGAATAGTTTCCCCGCTCGGCTCCGTTTCGCTCGCGGCTCATTCGCTGGCTATCACGGCGGAGAGCCTCTGCTATATGCCCGGCTACGGAATAAGCTCCGCGGCTACTACGATGATAGGGCAGAGCATCGGCGCAAAGCGAAAGGACCTGACTGCGAAGCTTGGCTATATCTCCGTTCTTCTCGGTATGGTTCTTATGGGAATAACGGGCGTTCTGATGTACGCTTTTGCTCCGCTGATGATGAATATGCTTACCCCTGTTGCGGAGATTGCGGCGCTCGGCGCTCTCGTTCTGAGAATAGAGGCGTTCGCTGAGCCTATGTTCGGCGCTTCAATAGTTTCAACGGGCGTTTTCAGAGGCGCGGGAGATACCCTTCCCCCGAGCGTTATGAATTTGGTTTGTATGTGGTTAATAAGGATACCGCTCGCTGCGTTTCTCTCAACAAGGATGGGGCTGCGCGGAGTCTGGCTTGCAATGTGCGTTGAGCTTTGCATAAGGGGCGCGGTATTCCTGATAAGGCTATTTATTAAAAACAGAAAGACGGCGTAAGATGAACGTATTTGATTTTGACAACACAATTTACAACGGCGAGAGCACGCTTGACCTTTTCTTCTTTTATATCGCAAGAAAGCCGTGGCTTCTTAAGCACCTGAAAACCGTTTTATTGGCGTTTAAGCGTTACCGCAAGGGCGACGTTGGAATCCCCGAAATCATTGAGCGCTACGTCCCGATGGTTGAAAAGGACGTTTTAAGAGTTGTTGATTTTGAAAAAGACCCTAAGGTATTCTGGGACGGACATATGAAAAAAATAAAGCCGCTTTACAATGAGCTGAGAAGCGACGACGACCTTATAATCACCGCCTCCCCCGATTTTAATATTGACGAGGTCTGCAGAAGGCTCGGCATTAAGCGTTCGCTCACCTCAAGGGTGGACAGAGAAACGGGCAAAATCCTCTTTGTAAACATCCGCGAAAACAAGATTACCGCCTTCCGCGAAGCCTACGGGAACGAGGAAATTGAGAATTTTTATACCGATTCCCCCGAAAACGACGCGCCGCTGATTGACCTTGCTAAACACGCCTTCGTCGTTAAAGGAAACAAAATAACACAGATAAAATAAAAGATGACCTCTCGGTCATCTTTTATTAA
The DNA here is from genome assembly GCA_002371215.1 of Ruminococcaceae bacterium UBA3751. Classification (GTDB taxonomy): domain Bacteria; phylum Bacillota; class Clostridia; order Oscillospirales; family Acutalibacteraceae; genus Eubacterium_R. The sequence goes on from DFGL01000022.1 coordinate 21,262, forward strand.
TGAAGAGTTAAGAATTAAGAATGAATAGTTTTTGTTACTCGCTTCGCTCGGGAAATAATTCCGAATTCCGCTTTCCGAATTCCGAATTAACTCTTATTTTGCAAGCATTGCGGTTGAGAGGTATCTGTCGCCTGAATCGGGGAGAAGAGCCACGATGTTCTTGCCCTTATTTTCAGGTCTGCCCGCAAGCTCAATAGCCGCTGCGAGAGCCGCGCCGCTTGAAATACCAACGAGAGCGCCCTCTATACTCGGGAATTCGCCGCCGATTTCAAACGCCTTTTCGTTTTCAACGGTAATAACCTCGTCGTAAATCTTCGTATCAAGCGTATCGGGTACAAAGCCCGCACCGATACCCTGGATTTTATGAGCGCCCGCAGTACCCTTTGAAAGTACGGGAGAGCTTGCAGGCTCAACGGCTACAATTTTTACCGCGGGATTCTTCTCTTTAAGGTACTTGCCAACGCCCGATACGGTGCCGCCCGTACCTACGCCCGCTACGAAAATATCAACCTTGCCGTCTGTATCCTTCCAGATTTCGGGACCCGTTGTTTCATAGTGAATTTTCGGGTTTACGGGGTTAACGAACTGGCCTGCGATAATTGAATTCGGGTTTTCGGCATGGATTTCCTCAGCCTTTGCGATTGCGCCCTTCATTCCCTTTGACGCGTCCGTTAAAACGAGCTCCGCGCCGTAAGCCTTCATAAGATTACGCCTTTCAACGCTCATACTTTCGGGCATGGTGATTATTACCTTATATCCCTTAGCCGCAGCGTAGGAGGCAATACCTATTCCCGTATTGCCCGAGGTCGGCTCAATAATAACCGAATCGCTCTTAAGCTTGCCCGAAGCAACTGCGTCGTCAATAATCGCCTTTGCGATTCTGTCCTTAACAGAGCCCGCGGGGTTGAAATACTCAAGCTTTGCATAAACGTTTGCCGCAAGGTTATATGCCTTTTCAAAATTAGTGATGTGAACGAGCGGTGTGTTGCCGATAATATCGGAAACCGAATTGTAAAGTGCCATAATTAATTCCTCCTGAATTATAGTTTTTTCGGGCTTCTGCCCTTTGTTGTGAGCTCATAATAACACATAAAACCTACAAAGTCAATAGGAATTGAGGAATTTATTTAAAAATTTTTCCGGACAGTCCTGAACGACTTTTAACTTATGACTTTTTTATTATTGATTTATCTATATATTGATGTTATAATTATTATGGAATACTTTATATAGGAGAAATAGCGTGAAAGACGAAAATATAAAAACGAACGACAGCCTTGTTATCGGGCGCAACGCAGTGCTTGAGCTTCTCAAGAGCGGGCGCGAGGTTGAAAACGTTCTTATTGCAAAGGGCGAGCGCGAGGGCTCGATAAACAGAATTGCGGCGCTTTGCAAAGAAAAAAAGATAGTAATTAAAAACGTTGACAGAAGAAAGCTCGATTCGCTCTGTGCGGGCGGAAACCACCAGGGCGTTGCGGCAAACGTACCCGCCCATGAATATTCAAGCGTTGAGGATATACTCGCCTTTGCTGAGGAAAAGGGCGAGGCTCCGTTTATAATTATATGCGATGAAATTGAGGATTCCCACAACCTCGGCGCAATTATCCGTACTGCTGAGGCGTGCGGCGCTCACGGAATTATTATTCCGAAAAGGCGCAACGTAGGGCTGAACTTCATAGTTTCCAAAACCTCCTGCGGAGCGCTGGAATATATGAGGGTTGCGCGGGTTACAAACCTCGCCTCAACGATTGACGAGCTGAAAAAGAAAAACATCTGGGTTTATGCTGCGGATATGGACGGGCAGCGCTGGGATAAAACCGATTATTCGGGCGGCGCGGCGCTTGTCGTCGGCAGCGAGGGCAACGGAGTAGGCAGACTGATTAAGGAAAAATGCGACGTTACGGTAAGCCTTCCGATGCTCGGAAAGGTTAATTCCCTTAATGCATCCGTTGCGGCGGGCATAATAATGTACGAAATTGCACGGCAGAGACTTAACTGATGTGAGATGATGAGATGAGCGAGAATAAAAATCTATCTATTGACGAAATTATAAAAAGAGCGGAAGAAATCAAAGCCGAAGCGGAGCGCCAGCTCGTTTCCGCCGAAAAGAGCCTTAACGAAAAGGCGAAGGCGGCTCAGGAGGAAATTATCCTTAACGAGAGCGAGGCGCAAAAGCGCCTTGCCGAGGCATTTGCAGAGGCTGAGCAGAAGGACGACGTAAAGGAGTACAACCCTTCAAAGTCCAACGAGTCGGCTGAGGAAGAGGTTAAGGTTTTCAGCCCCTCCAAGTCCGAAAAAGCCGAGCCTGAGGCTGAGAGCGCTGAAGAGGCACCCGTTATTAACGACGGCAAAACCCGTAACGTTGTTCTTGACAAAAGCAGCGATACCATCGTCGTTCCCGATAAGCTCGGCGAGGAAAAGAGAGCAGAGGAAAGAACAAAACCCGTTACCTTTATTACCAAAACGACGGACTCAGAGAGCGACGACGGGCTTGAGGATATCCCCACCATAGTTTCAAAGGAAAAGCTTTATAACACCTTCAATGCCGAGGCGGAAAATGCCGAGGAAATTGATGAAGGCGTTCAGATTACCTTTGAGGGCTTTGACGAAAAGGTTGATACCGTTGAGAAGATTGACGAGGCAGCAGCGGAGCGCGAGCTCGCAATCAGGCGAAGAGAAAAGGTTGGTAAATTCAGGCTCTTCGGCCCTGACGAAACGGACAGCACCCTCGGCAGCGACGTTGTTGTTGACGACGATTACGAAAGCGAAAACGAAAAAGAGAGCTTCATCGGTTCGTTGATAAGGGAAAAGCAAAAGGTAAGAATCCGCGTTTTGCTCGGCGGCATAATCGGACTTATAATTATTGCCTTAACCGCGCTTAAGGACACAACTCTTATCCCCCTTTCCCTCTCCTCCCACACTGCGTATTTTACAACCGCGCTCGTTCTTTACTGCGCCGTTCTTATAGTTAACGGCAACGTTTTGTTCCACGGCTTCAAAATACGCAGAAAGATTAATTTTGATTTGCCCGTCAGCATTGTTGCCATAGGTATACTTATCCATTCCTTTGCGCTGACAATAAGCAGCAGCCTGTGGATAGATAACGGCGTTCTGCTTGCGGGCGCGGGAGCTTTCGCACTTTGTATGTCCCAGATAGGCAAGCTCAAAATGATGTCAAGAATTGTTGATAATTTTAATTTCATAACATCGCCCGGCGATAAATACACGCTTGAAAATATAACGAATTCCGTTGACGCAGAGATTATCAGCAGGGGCGCGATAAACGCCGAGCCAAGGCTCAAGATGAGCGTTAAGACGGACTTCCCCACCAACTTCCTTGAAATCTCCTGTAAAAACGAGCCTGCGGACAAAACCGCGGTAAGAATATTTATTGCCGATTTTGTGTTGAGTCTTGCGCTGTTTATTGCAATAGGCGTTATGGATAACTTTAACACCGCTTTCAACGTTGCGCTTTGCGGGCTTGCAATTTCGCTTCCCTGCTCGGCGCTGCTGCTCACAAACAGCCAGCTCTGTGATATTTCCGCCCAGCTTAAGGAATACGATTCAAGGGTCTGCGGCTTTGAGGGCGCGCTGATGGCAACGAACGGAAACGCCGTTGTTATGGAGGCTGCGGATTTGTTCGGAAAGGACAGCTGCGGGCTTCACGGAATAAAAACCTTCGGCGGCGCCAAGGTTGACGACGCGATTATAAACGCGGCGGCGGTTATAGTTAAGACGAAGAGCCCCCTCGCCCACGTTTTTGACGACGTTATTATCGGCCAGCAATCGATTCTTCCACGCGTAGACGACGTTACCTATGAGGAAAAGCTCGGCACCTCCGCGTGGATTTACGATAAAAAAGTGCTCGTAGGCACGCGCGAGCTGCTTATTCACCACGACGTAAGCGTTCCCAAGGAAAGCTACGAGGAAAAGTTTACCCAGAGAGACAGAAAGGCGCTTTACCTTGCTATTGACGGCAAGATTATCGCAATGTTCATAGTAAGCTACGTTGCGGATAAGATGCTTTCGCGCGAGTTGAGAAAGCTTGAAAAGAACGACGTTGCCGTTATAGTTAAGAGCGCCGACCCGTATATTACCGAGGAGAGCATTGCCGAGCTGTTTGAATTGCGGGCAGGCTTTGTAAGGGTTATGAATTACTCGGCGGCAAGGGCGTTTGATAAATATTCCAACCTTGAGGTTGAAAAATCGCCCGCCTACGTCGTACACAGCGGCACGGCGCTCGGCTTAATCGGGGCAATGCGCGGCGCGGGAATTATTGTAGGAACGAAAGGAATTATCTCCTTCCTCTGCGCCTTCGGATGTCTGTTCGGATTTGCTGCGGTTGCGTTTTTCTCCCTGATTTCCGCTTATTCACAGATAAGCGCGCTCGGAATTATAATATTCCAGGCTATATGGACGGCGTTTATATATGTTATAATTAAGTTAAAGGGGCTGGGATTATAATGAATAAGAAAAAATCAATTAAAATTGCAGTTGCAGCAGTGGCGGTTTCGGCGGTTGCCGTTCTCGGCGCAGGCGCAATTATCGGTGCAACCGGCTGGACGGGCAGCGACTATACAATCCCCGAGGTTGACCTCAGCGCAGTAAGGGAAAACGTTGACACTCAGAGCCGTTACCTCTATGAACAGACTGTTGTTGACGATACGGAGGATTACCTCGGCCACCCCGACAGCGTACTCCTTAAAGACGGTAAAATCCTTACCCTTTATCCGAAGGGGCACGGCAAGGGCGCCATTCTTAACAAATTGAGCACTGACGGCGGAAAAAGCTGGAGCGATTCCGTTAAGGATACTCCGCTCACCTGGGAGGATTCGCTTGAAACACCTACGGTTTACCGCTGCACTCTGCACGACGGAAGCGAAAAGCTCATTCTGATTTCCGCTAATCCGCAATGGCCGAATATGAAAACCGACGGCGGATTTAACTGCTCTGTATCAAGCGACGAGGGGCAGACCTGGACTCAGTTTGAAAGCTTTTATTCAAAGGGCTCAAACGGCGGCGTTGTGCCGATAGTTGCAATGTCAAGCCTTACTCAGCTTAAGGAAAACGGCGAGTTTGTTGATAAATGGATGGGTACCTTCCACGATTCCGAATTCATAAATTATAAAACCATTCTCACCTTTGATGAAGACGGCTATCCCTACTGGAGCAAGCCGGAAAAGTATTTTTCAAAATACCGTCTTATTGAGGAAAAGGCTAAGATGTGCGAGGTTGAGATTATCCGTTCAGACGGCGGCAAGGGCGACGAGCTCTGCCTTATTGCCCGCAGTAATTCAAAAAAGATGAACTCGCTTATCTCCTTCTCAACCGACGAGGGCGCTTCCTGGAGTCAGCCCAAAGAGGTGCCCGCAGCGCTTAACGGCGAAAGGCACAAGGCTGAATGGACAAACGACGGCAGGCTGTTCATCACCTTCCGCTCCATTGAGAGAGGTCCTAAGGCAAAAGAGGCAAAGGGTTTTCACCTTTTCAACACTAAAAAGTGGATCAGCGAGGGCTGGGTTGCCTGGGTAGGCACCTACGACGACCTTAAAAACGGCAAGGAGGGGCAGTACAGAATAAAACTCGCCCACACCTACCTTGACGGTCAGAGCGCCGACGGCTACGTTGCCAACCCCGATACGGGCTACTGCGGAAACGTCGTTCTGCCCGACGGAACGATAGTTACCTCAAGCTACGGACAATTCAGCCCGAAAGCAAAGGCGAGCGACGGCAAGCTTAAAACCTATATAATTTCAAAGCGAATTAACCTTAAAGACACAGATAAACTCGTTAATAAATAACAAAAGGACTGCAAGGGAGGCCCTTCGTAAAGAAGGCTGCCTCCCTTTGCTTTTATAATCAGCCGATGTTTGATTTCAGGTATGAAAAAGTATATTGCTGATGAGAAAAACAGGCTCTGAGTGTTGACTCTGAGCCTGTTTTATTGTTATTTTACTTTAATTTTAACTGTTACGGTTACAGTCTTTGCAGCATACTCATTATTGCCTGCTGCTATGACCTTAATTTTAACCTTATACTTACCTTTTTTTAAGCCTTTTTTTATGGTAATTTTACCGTTTTTTGCAACCTTAAAGTACTTTTTAAAGCTCTTCTTTCCTTTTTTGGCAGAGGAAAGCCGATAAGTTACTTTACCTTGAGCTTTGCGTACGCTCGCCCACTTCTTAAGCGCAATTGTACGCTTCTTTTTCTTAAGCTTAGCAAATTTTACCGTCGGCTTTTTAGCTTTAACTCTAAGTGTATTTGGCTTTTTAGCTTTAACCGTAGGAGTATTTGGCTTTTTGGTAAGTCTGGCAACGGGCTTTTGTTCTACAAGCACCGCACCGCATACCGAACAGTGCTTTCCTTCCGTTTTACCTTCGGAAGTATAAGTTGCAGGAACAGCCTTATCAACAACCTCGGTATGACCGTTAAACGCACAGACAGTTTCCGAGAATTCGGGTACGTCCGCATCGTCTTTTGCAATTACATAATAGCTGAAATGGTCAAGATACAGATAGGCAAATGTTCCGCTCTTAACAATTTCAACTTTATGCTTAACACCGTTTTCTATTCTGTAAGCATATAGTTTGCTGGCGCGGATAAGAGCGTCGTTATCTAACGAAACCTTTACCACTATTGTACCGTCAGGCTGAATATTCGTGCTCTCCTGAGTCAGATTAAGGTCATAAACAGTAGCATTTGTTCTTGAACTTGAAGCAGCTACATATTTTATTACGGTTTCCTCCTGATAAACATCACCGCAATTTGAACATATAATACTTGCTACAGACTGTTCATCTGTTTTTGCAATGTTTGCACAGTAATTGTGTTGACATACAGGCGCGGTTTCGCTGTAGCTGTATCCGCATATTGAACAGGTGTATTTTGTAACAACACCTGTTTCGCAGGAACCTGAAATCTCAGTGTCAAACCTATGAGTATGCTCAATAAATACAGCCGTAAATTCAAGGTCTTTGCTTTCCATACGGTAAGGCACAATATCATTCCAGCCGACAAAAATGCAGCCTTCCGGCGCATTGACTTCCGGCGGAACAATAACCTGACCTTCTCTGTACTGCTGCACTGTTTCATCGTCATTAATAATCCATTTAACATTGTGCTTTGCTGAATTATTCTCTGCCGTAACTGTAGTTACATGTTCGGTTGCAACAGTATTATCACCGACAGCAAAGGTTGCATACGAAAGCTGTGGAGGCGTTATTACAGCGCCCGGAGCGGTTTCTTCTATTGCATATACTTCACCGTCAACTACATATTTGACTATATATCTTGAGCTGTCAATTTCAATATCGGCAGGAGGGTTGAAACGGGCTACTGTTGCTCCGTCTTTTTCAATATATCCCGATTCACCGTCAGATAAACTGTAAAATCCTGCGTCAATTGCATTTTCGTTTGCCGTTACCTCATAAGTAACCGTAACTCCGTATCCCTTTTGCGTACCGTTGTCAAATACCGCTTTAGGGCTTATGTTTTCAATGCGGAGCGTGGTTGTTCCGTCGTTTTCACGCGTGATACGGATTTGCTCGTTTGATACGCCGTAGGTGCTCACAAGGAACGAACGCAAAGCCGTTTCCTGCTCTTGCGTTAACGTGAAATACTTAGAAACAGTATCCACTACGGTAATATTTGAGAACGTAATAGTGTTTGAGATTTTTTGTGCAACAATATTATCAAAAATATCAGCAAGGGTATCGGAATTATCCGCCGTAATAAAGAAGCTGTCCTCTTCCTTGGCGGCACCGTTATTTATCTGCGTGCTGTTGGGATAATTTGAAGAAACATAATGCATAAACGCATTCATCTTTTCAATATCACTTGAAGGATTTTCGTCAAGCGCCGTATCGGGTGAGGCGTCTATTGAAACACCAACGGAGTAAATATTTGCACCGTACAGTTTTTTGATATCCCCGGCAGTACTGATAGCGCTGTTAGCATAAGCGTCTATAAAGTCTCCGTAATATGTCGGAACGCCGTCGGTAAGGAAAACTACTGTTTTTTCTCTGCCGTCGTCTTTATTGTTTGCAAGAATTCTTTTTGCAACATCAAGGCCGTAATCCGAACGCGTAGCGCCGTTAGCAGATAAGCCGTTAATCGTTGATATCAGAGACTTATTGCTTGCAGGCACAAATGCCTTTGAATATCTGTCTCCGGTCAGAAGGCTTGCTTCTGAAGCGAAGCTGACAATGGCAATACGGTGATCAACTCCGTTAGCTTCGGCATTTTCGGCAATTTTTCCGACGAAATTACGCGACACCTCTTTGAGTACCTGCAGCCTCGTTTTTCCGTTTGGCATTCTGTCGTTCATTGAACCTGAGGTATCCAGCACAAGGATTATGTCGGTTGGAACTGCGCCGTACTTAACCTTAGCATTAAGTGTTTCAGCAAATGCCGAAAGTGTAATCTTAGCAATTCCGTCTTCATATACAACATTTTTATCCGTTTCAAGCTCGGATTCATTATCTGAAGATTTCAACTCATATACAGCCTTAATCTCTATATCTTTATCAGAAAGAGTATAATCCTCCCAGTAACCGATGTATCTGCTTCCCTTCTGAGGTACTTCAGGCTCGCTAATTACAGAAGCTCCCGACATAAACCGAACCTTATCAACGATTGTTTTACTTCCGTCGTCATTCACAACAACAAATGTTGCGGTATAAGAGGTAATTATGTCAGTGTCTCTGTATTCAATATGCGTTTCATCATTTTTACATATTCGTTTTTCCTGACCTTTTTCGTCAATTGTAGCTTCTTTTACAGTAATCCATTCGCCCCAGTCGTGGCCCGTTTTGGCGACAGGTTCGGTATATTGATGGCTTGCATCATTTCTGCAAGTGAAAGTTTTCACTCCGTCGGCTGTACAGGTAGCAGGAGTGGTGATAACGCCGTCGTCATAATCGTGACCGAGAGCCGCAACAACTTCCTGAGCTACAAGAACTTTGTTGCAAACCGAGCAGTGTGAGCCTTCGGTGAGACCTGTTTCGGTACAGGTCGGAGCGACAGCGGCGTCGGTAACCGACTTATGTCCGCTCGCTTCAATATCTCTCGTTTCTATATGTGAACTGTCGTTCTTGCAGACGCGTTGCTCACTGCCCTTTTCCTCGCAAGTTGCGGGAGTGACAACTTCCCATTCGCCCCAGTCGTGGCCCGTTTTGGCGACAGGTTCGGTATATTGATGGCTTGCATCATTTCTGCAAGTGAAAGTTTTCACACCGTCGTCTGTGCAGGTTGCAGGAGTGGTGATAACGCCACCGTCATAATCGTGACCGAGAGGCTCAGTATAATCGCCTACGTAACTGTTGTCGCCACGTATACAAGTATAAGTTGTATATCCCTGCTCCGTACAGGTTGGCGCTGTTACTGCAGCCTGATAGCTGTGCGTAAGGGCGTCTATATCCTCGCCGCCTCTTGTTTCTTCAATGTGGCAACGGTTACAGCTTCTTGTTTCTACTGCAGTCTTTCCCTTTTCTGTACAAGTAGGCTCAACTGCCGCTGTTGTTACCGTCCACTCGCTCCAATCGTGACCGAGAGGCTCAGTATAATCGCCTACGTAACTGTTGTCGCCACGTATACAAGTATAAGTTGTATATCCATTCTCCGTACACGTCGGCGCTGTAACTGCAGCTTGATAACTGTGCTTAAGGGCGTCTATATTCTCGCCGCCTCTTGTTTCTTCAACGTGGCAACGGTTACAGCTTCTTGTTTCTACTGCAGTCTTTCCCTTTTCTGTACACGTAGGCTCAACTGCCGCTGTTGTTACCGTCCATTCGCCCCAGTCGTGGTCTGAAAACAGTGCAATATATTCTAAATCCCTGTCAGGCATTGTTTTTTCAACAGACGCAATTGATTCTCCGTCTTCACTCCAGCCGAGGAAATCAAAGCCCGATTTTTCAGGGTCGTCAGGAACGTTTATCGGCGCACCAAAATACAATTCACAACCTGAATTATTCGTACCGTCATCAAATGTAAGAGTATGCTTATTTCTTCCGATGTATACCTTTAAAACAAGATTTTCACCTTGTGTGAGTACTCCGCTTAAAACGCTTTTTTCAGTGTCAAGATAGAATCCTTCTTCCGGTGTATAATCAGCGGTAACAGTTTCATTGAGCGTATATTCAGAGTTTTCGGTTGAAACTAATTGATAATCTCCCTGCGTATCCATTAAATAAGTCTCTACAGTGTATCCCTTAACTCCGACTGAAGTCCACTGTGCGTTTAACGTTATGGATTTATCATCGGAATAGGTGTCACCCGGATAATACTTTTTTGAAAATATTGCGGTTGAAGACCAATAGTTAAAATTATATCCGTATCTTGTTGGCACTTCATCAGTGATAACCAGAGGCTCCCCTTGGTTTTTAATCTGATATTCAGGTCCTCCCTCTCCACCGTTGGCGTTATATGTGATTAAGTATTTATCTGAGCCCAGCTCAGTCCAGGCAGCATATAGAGTGGTCGTTTCTCCTGAATAGTCGGCGCCGGGTTGATAAGTTGCCTCTTCGGCATCAGGAGACTCAGCCCAGCCTTTAAAAATATAACCGTCTCGCTTCGGTTTAGCTGTGCTTAACTTAATTGTCTCTCCTTCACAGTAAGTTTGAGTTGCAGGGGCATATTGACCGCCGTTTGCGTTGTAGTATACAAAGCGTTCACCCTTCCATACAGCATAAAGCGTTATATCGTTATTTTTGCTGTATGTATCTCCCGGCTGATAAGCAGGAGTAGCATATACTGTACTTAAATCTGCTGAATAAATATCCTGATAAGTATTAAAAATACCTGTATTAAGATTTTTGCCGCTGACAAACGCTGTTTTCGGAGCCCATCCAAGGAACGTATACCCTTCCCTTTCGGGAATTTGGGAGCTGAGCGCTATATCTGCACCGTGTTTCTTTTCTTGTGAGGACGGAGCATTTTGCCCTCCGTTAGCGTCATAAGTAATTGAATATATTGATGAATTTGTTCTGTATCTGTAATAAGTAACATCCTTATATTCATCCTGGCTGTTAACAAGGTAGACAATCTGATTTCTTTTATCTGTCTGACCGCTCTGGTCGGCACGAAGCGCGTAGCCCACCTGATTGCCGCCGTTTTTACAATACTGCATAGAGGCGCCGTTACCCGGTAATTCCCCGTTAGCGGCTGACAGAATATATCCCGGGCTTACGTTTCTATAATAACCGGTCGGATAAGCCTGGGTACCCTTGGTGTAAGAATACACCGAATAATAAGAGCCTACGTTTTCTAAGTAGTGCCAATTTCCTCCCGTATTGCTGTATACATATGGGTTTGAGGCAGAATCTCCTGCATACCATGTGCAATAATAATCATAATCATAACGGGTACGCCAATATTCACTGACAGTTTTTGTTTCAACCTCTGTATTGCCATCAGCAGTTACAGGCGTAGTTGACCAATCGCTCCAATCGGAATAAATCTCCGTCTTTGCATACGACAAAAATGAAGATGACGAAAAAATCATCACTCCGGCAAGAAGTACCGAAAAATATTTCTTCAGTCTTTTACCCATACTCTAACCTCCACTGATAAAAACGTTGCCGAAAAACAGCAATGTGGAATTACCGTATTCGGCGCAGCTTGTCTGCTTATTATCGTTTGATACAAATAATTTATATATATTCATATATTAATATATTTGCGCAGTATAGTCAACAAAGGAATTATTCATTGGAATAAACAGAATAATAATTCCTGATTCCAAATAATATATTTGCCGTGCGGCAAGCACCCACAATTCCGAATTCCGCTTTCCGAATTCCGAATTATAAAGGACGGGCAATGCCCGTCCCTGCTTTTATATTCCTGCTTTTAAATTTTCGTAAAACTCAAACGGAACAAAAAGGTTTCCCGTACCCGTTCCTATACTTATATCGGGCTTAACCGAGCCGTGAAAGTCCGAGCCGCCGCTCTGCTTTACTCCGTATTCCTCTGCAATATGTTCGGCGAGCCTTGTAGTTTCTTCGTCAAACTTTGAATAGCGGGTTTCAATAGCGTCAAGCCCCGCTTTCTTTGCTTCGGGGAGGAATTTTCTCAGCCCCGCCTCGTCAAGATTCAAAAACGGATGGGCAAGGATTGCAATGCCGCCGCAATCCTTAATAAATCTGACGGTTGCAATGGAGCCGAGCCTCTTCGGCGGTTTATATAAGCCGTTTTTTTCGCTCAATATGGTTTTAAACGCGTGGTTAATATCATCAACCATTCCCCTTTCAAAAAGCAGCTTTGCAACGTGCGCGCGGTTAAATTCCTCCGCGTCCGTTGAAGCGGCAACTTCCTCGTAGGTTATATCGTAGCCGTTTTCCCGAAGTGCTTTCATAAGGCTGTAATTGCTGTGCCTTTTTGCAATATGCATAAGCTCAACGTAATCTTCAACCTCCGACCACGAGTTTTCGGCAAGAAACAGCCCTACGATATGCAGCTCCGTGCCCTCATAACCCGTTGAAAACTCACAGCCGGGAACGGTGATTACCTCGCTGCTTTCCCCCGCCTTCATAAATTCCGAAAGCCCCTTCGTTGTGTTATGGTCAGTCAGCGCAAGCGCACAAACGCCCGCCTTTTCGGCGAGCTTAACAAGCTCAGCGGGCGGCAGAGTGCCGTCGGAAAAATGGGAATGGGAATGTAAATCACAGCGCTTCATAAACCTGCTCCTTTTTTGTGCTGCTGATATTATAGCATATATTAACTTAATTTGCGAATGTTTTTTGCGCCATGCGGCAATTTACTAATTCGGAATTATTGTAGGATTTAGGATTCAGGGGTTAGGATTTAGTGGTTGTAGGGGTCGTCGTTTTCAACGGAAGATTTATTTCAACCGATAATTCTTAATTCTTCATTCTTAACTCTTAATTTAAAAAAGGACTGCGTTGCAGTCCTTTTTGCTATTTGATTACGAATATCGTTTTTTCATTGCCCCAGAGGTCGTCCTCGTATTCAAGCTCAATATTCTTTGCGCCTTCGGGCACTTCAAAATATTCAACCGCGGTAAGGGTTCTTCCGGGTGATACGCTTTCAAGCGTGGACGAGGCGTTGTCGTCAGCACCGTAAAAAGCTTCGCACTTTTTATCGTCGGCATAACACTCAAAGCCAGAAAGTGAAATATCGCTATCTGAAACGTTTTCAAACTTAAACTCAGCCCTTACAACCTTATTACCCTTTTCGGGGGCGGAATATTCTTCATACTTCTTATAATCCGCGTTGCAGGAAATGTAAGATATTTTAAGCTTGTCCGTTGTAACGACGTTGCCCGCCTCAACCTTTGACGGTGCGGCAGCCGTTGTATCATCAGCCTTTGCGCTGTCTGTTACGGCATTGCCTGAATCAAGGCTTTCAACCTTCTTTCCGCCGTCGTCCTTGCCGCCGGAGGAGAGAGCCGCTATAAGAATAATAACTACGGCAACAACTCCGAGAATTATCCATTTTTTCTTCTTTTTCTTTTTCTTTTCCGCCTGAAGCGCGCTTGCTACGGCATTTTGTACCTCAGCGCTCTGCGCGGAGTTAGGGATTTGGTTATTTTCATTAGACATAAATACAGCCTCCTTTATAATGATAAACTAATTATATATCATAAAAAGAGGCTGTTGGTGTGCTTCGAGCACAACATTTTTATTTTTACTGTATTATAATATAAACCATAAATGCGGTAACGGTATAGACTGCTCCCGTTATAATCGGAACCCAGCGCTTTTCCTTATCGCTGAGGTGCTTAGTAAATTTCAGGCAGCGCGTCCAGCCGAGAAAATCGGTACAAATCGGAACGGGAACGGCAAATACGAAGAAAATCATTGTCAGCCAGTAAACCGCGTCCTGCGGATTATTGCCCTCCTCCCCTGCGGGTACGGAAAAAGCAATAAAGGCTAAAATAACAAAAGCGTAATAAACCGAGGCAACGATTTTATGCCAGAGAACATTTTGCCTGAACCCGGGAATACGGCTTGGCTTCTTAGTATATCCGTAAAGAATATCGTAAATAATTTCGTCAACGTCGTTATACCTTTTGTTTTCATCAATTTCAGTGCAGCGCTGAACTATCGGAGCAAACCTGCCCTCTGCGCGTTTTTCGTTGGGAAGGGAAAGCGTTTTCATATAGTTTATAACAACGCCGAGCGAATAAATATCCGCCTTCGCTCCCGTCTGGCTGAATCCGTACTGCTCGGGCGCTGCATAGCCCTGAGTACCTAAAATCTGAGTATCCGCGCGCATTTCCGGCTTATAGGTACGGCTTATGCCGAAGTCAATTATTTTAACTACGCCGTAGCCGTCAAGCATTATGTTATTAGGGTTAATATCGCGGTGGATAATATTGAGGCTGTGCACGGCGCGCAACCCGTTGCAAACGGAAACGGCGATTTTCCCAACGTCCTCATCGCTGAGGACGCCCTTCTTTTCAACATACGCCTTAAGCGTTACGCCGTTTATAAACTCCTCAACCGCATAAAAATCGCCGTCAATCGCGGTTGTTCCGTAAAACTTAACAACGTTTTCGCAGTTTATGCCCATAAGCTTTTTAACGAGTTCAACCTCGTCAAGCGTTATTTTTTTGAGAATATAAAGCACTCCGTCGCAATCGGCGAGCTTTGTTTCATCGTTAATGCTTTTAATAATGCTGTACATTTATATATCCCCTTGATTTTAAATCAGTTTTACTATATCATAAAAATCAGGATTTGTGTAGTTTTTTCGGCACAGAGTCCAAAAAGGAGTACGATTATGAAAAAATCTACAGATGAATTACTTGAGATTTTAAAGTCAAAGCGCTCTTATGAGGAGTTTTTTGAAGAGGAAATAGGCGAATTCTATTTTTCCTCGATTAGCGAATATCTCGAGTTGCTTCTGGTTGAAAAAAAGCTGAAAAAAAGCGAGGTTATCCAGCGCGCTAACCTTGATAAAAACTACGCTTACCAAATTTTCAACGGCAATAAAACCAACCCGTCGCGCAATAAGGTTTTAATGCTCGCCTTCGGAATGAAGCTTACCCTCCCCGAAACGAGAAAGCTTTTAAAAATCGCCTCACTCAGCGATTTATACGTCCGCTCGCCGAGGGACAGCATAATTATGTACTGCCTTACTAAAGGCTACAGCCTCATTACCTGCAACGAATACCTCAACGATTTTTCGCTTGAGCTGCTTGAATAATTCGGAGTTCGGAATTCATAATTCTTAACTCTTAATTTTTAATTCTTAATTCAAAAAGGACTGCATTTGCAGTCCTTTTTTCTTACTTTTTGGGATAGATTTTGTCGTTTCCGCCCATATACATTCTGAGCGCCTCGGGGATATTTACGCTTCCGTCGGCGTTAAGATTGTTTTCAAGGAAGGCGATAAGCATCCTCGGCGGAGCAACAACAGTATTGTTAAGAGTGTGGGCGAGGTAATTACCGTTTTCGCCCTTAACTCTGATTTTAAGCCTGCGCGCCTGAGCGTCCGTAAGGTTTGAGCAGGAGCCTACTTCAAAGTACTTCTTCTGTCTCGGGCTCCACGCCTCAACGTCTACGCTCTTAACCTTAAGGTCCGCAAGGTCGCCGGAGCAGCATTCAAGCGTACGAACGGGAATATCAAGGCTTCTGAAAAGGTCAACTGTATTCTGCCAGAGCTTGTCAAACCAGTATTTTGACTCCTCGGGCTTGCAAACAACTACCATTTCCTGCTTTTCAAACTGATG
>DFGL01000022.1:37030-162378 GCA_002371215.1 Ruminococcaceae bacterium UBA3751
AACTGATGAATACGGTAAACGCCGCGCTCCTCAATACCGTGAGCGCCCTTTTCCTTACGGAAGCAGGGAGAATAGGAGGTAAGGGTGAGCGGAAGCTTGTCCTCGGGAGTAATCGTATCAATAAACTTACCTATCATTGAGTGCTCCGAGGTGCCGATAAGATATAAGTCCTCGCCCTCAATTTTGTACATCATTGCGTCCATTTCCTCAAAGCTCATAACGCCCGTTACAACGTTTGAACGAATCATAAACGGCGGAACGACGTAGGTAAAACCGCGGTCAATCATAAAATCACGCGCGTAGCTGATAACCGCAGAGTGAAGGCGGGCAATATCGCCCATAAGATAGTAAAAGCCGTTGCCTGCAACTCTGCCTGCAGCGTCCATATCAATACCGTCAAAGGTTTCCATAATATCGGTATGGTACGGAATTTCGTAATCGGGAACGACGGGCTCGCCGTATTTCTGTACCTCAACGTTTTCGCTGTCGTCCTTACCGATTGGTACGGACTCGTCAATAATATTCGGAATAGACATCATAAGCTTGGTAACCTTTTCATCGAGCTCGCTCTGTTTTTTTGAAAGCTCCTCAAGCTCAGCGGCCTGAGCGGTTACCTTTTCCTTGAGCGCCATCCCCTCCTCGCGCTTGCCCTGAGACATAAGAACGCCGATTTCCTTTGAAATCTTGTTTCTGTTTGCGCGCAGCTCGTCTGCCTTTGCCATCGTTGCGCGGCGCTCCTCGTCGAGTGCGATAACCTCGTCAACGTAGCCGAGCTTGTGGTCCTGGAACTTTTTCTTTATGTTTTCCTTAACTATTTCGGGATTTTCCCTTACAAATTTAATATCAAGCATTTTTAGTCCTCCTTGTAAAGTGCATTTGCTATATTTTTCAAATCCTCTTGGGAATAGAATTCAATCTGAAGCGTTCCCTTGTTGCCTGAGTTGACAACCTTAACCTTTCTGCCGAGCGTTTCCGAAAGCGAAAGCTCAACCTCGTTATAAAACGAATCGCGGCGGGAAGCGAAAGTACGGGACGACTGTTTTCTCGGTTTTTTAGCCATTCTTTCAACGTCGCGCACCGTAAGTTTATGTGAAACAATCCTCTTTGCAACCTCAAGCATCATAGCGGGGTTATCAAAGGCGAGAAGCGCTCTTGCGTGGCCTGCGGAAATAGTTCCGCTCTTGGTCATATCCCTGACCTCCTCGGGCAGCCTAAGAAGGCGGAGCGAGTTCGCAATCGCGGGACGGGATTTACCGACTGACGCGGCAATCTCCTCCTGAGTATAGCCGCATTTGTCCGCGAGCGCCTGAAGTCCCTCAGCCTCTTCAATCGGGTTCAGGTCCTCACGCTGCAGGTTTTCAATTATTGCGAGCTCCATCGCCTCGTTATCCGAAAGCTCCTTGATTACAACGGGAACCTCAGTGAGCTTGCACATTCTTGCAGCTCTCCAGCGGCGTTCGCCCGCAACGAGCTGATAAGAGCCCGAGGGCAGCGGCCTTACGAGTAAAGGCTGTAAAATACCGTGCTGCTCAATTGACTGCGCCAGCTCTGCAAGAGCGGCTTCGTCAAAGGTTTTACGCGGCTGTTCGCGGTTAGGTACAATCTCGTTAAGCGGAAGCGTGCTCGTATCAACGCCAGAAGCAAGACTGTTTTCCTGCATCAGCGCGCCGAGCCCCTTCCCGAGCCCTGACATCTTCTTTGCCATATCTATTCTCCTTTTTGTATATTCTCGGTATATCTGCATTTGGGATAATTGCTGCATCCGATAAACGTGCCGCGCTTACCGTTGCGCTGAACTAATTTACCTCCGCAACGCGGACAAATATTCTGCTCCGCTTCAGAATTCTGCTTTTCAACAAGCTCCCGAAACGGTTTCACATAATCCGTACCGTTATCCTGATGGATTGATAAAACATATTTTGCCTGCTCCTCCATCTCCTTTTTATTGCACTTAGGCATATTGGAGGCGGCACACATTTTCTTTATCGTTTTAACAAGACTGTCAGCACGAATAACCTTGTCTTTTACATTTTTAGGCGCATATCTGTCGTTGAGTATCGTTTTTTTATTTGCAAGAACAACAAGCGGTTTGGTAAAGCCGGGAAAATTCCTCTCAATAATTGCCGCCTTTATTTTTCCTGCATTCAGCATTCTGCGCTTCTTCAGTACGAGCATATGACGTTCATTTTGCGTAATGGGAGATTCAATACCCTCTCTTATTTCCTTACCGCCATATGTATAGGTGCGTACAAAATCGCCTTTGTTATTAATCGTTATATTGCCAAACAGGTTTTTACATTCAATTATAAAATGAAGTTTTGAGGTAATTACATAATAATCAATTTGTGCAGAAATACCGTCCAGCTCAACATACACGTCACGTAGAACATACATATCCATATCAGCGTAGTTTAACTGAAACATAATTTCATCTTCGCCATAGTTACCGCGTTTTAAGTACGCTATTTGCTTGGATATATCATTCTTTATGCTGCCCCTTGCAGCCTTTTCAAGCTCCTCAAGTTCAGCAATTTGATTATTGATGTTTTCGGAATCTTTATAAAGCACTACCTCATTGGATTTAAAAAGAGCCATATAACCACCTTACTGCTTTTT
This sequence comes from Ruminococcaceae bacterium UBA3751, assembly GCA_002371215.1. GTDB lineage: Bacteria > Bacillota > Clostridia > Oscillospirales > Acutalibacteraceae > Eubacterium_R. The sequence continues at coordinate 39,647 of DFGL01000022.1, forward strand.
GAGGAATTCGTCGGTGAATTTTTTGTATGCGAATGAGGCTTTGCTGTACTTTTCGTAATAGATTACGGGCTCACCGTAGGAAGGCGCCTCCGCTATCTTTACGCTGCGGGGTATCATTGTCTTATACGCTTTATTCGGGAAGTACTTATTAACCTCATCAACAACCTGTTGAGTGAGCTTTAAGCGGCTGTCGTACATAGTAAATAAAATCCCCTCAAGCTCCAAATTATTATTATACTCTCTTTTTACCGACCTTACGGTATTAACGAGCTGGCTGAGTCCCTCAAGCGCATAGTATTCGCACTGAAGCGGAACGATGAGCGTATCCGCGGCAACAAGCGCGTTAATGGATAAAATGCCGAGGCTAGGCGGACAGTCAATAATAATATAGTCATACTCCATAACGAGAGTGGCGATTGCCTTCTTTAATATACGGTTTCTGCCCTCAGCCTGAGCGAGTTCAAGCTCCGCGCCCGCTAAATCGAGGCTTGCAGGGAGCAGAGAAAGGTTTTTAAACTCTGTTTCTATAAGAATTTCTCGTGCCGTAGCCTCTCCCAAAAGCATATCGTAGGTTGAATACTCAACCTCGCTCTTATTAATTCCTACACCTGATGTTGAGTTTCCCTGCGGGTCAACGTCTATAAGTAGTGTTTTTTTGCCCTTATGCCCTAAGGCTGCAGCAAGGTTTACGCAGGTTGTCGTTTTACCTACGCCGCCTTTCTGATTAAACACAGTTACAATTTTACCCATATTATCACCTCATATGGAATATATTATACATTATATAAGTCAAAATGGCAAGTAAATTAGCGTTTCACGTGAAACATTTACAATTAATCATTATATCGTGTTGAATATACAAATACCTTCAATATATTGATTGTTTCACGTGAAACAGCAAAGCAGGCGGACATTAGTCCGCCTGCTCCGCGTGATGAAAAGAGGAGAATATGTTAAAACGGTTGCCCGTTTTAAGCCTTTTTAAGTTTCAGAGTGTCTGTTCCTGTTGTTTTCGGTATCTTAACCCTGAACTCTATATACTCATCAGTTTCTGTTTTATCTGTTTCAGCATTTATACCCGACGCCTTCATTGTTTCTATGGCTCTGTTAACCGTATTAACGAAAATTCTTACGTCGCGGTATATCTTAACTACGTTTTTCTTTCTTTTTTCGGGCTTTTCCGTCATTTTTGCTATAAACTGCTCTGTCTGTTCAACGTTCAGCCCTTTTTCCTTTATTATATTGAGCGCCGCCCATATGTCCTTTTCGCTTGTAAGCTGCAACAACGCCCGTGCGTGGCGTTCGGTCAAGCCCTCTTTTTCTATAAAATAGCGTACGTCTACGGGAAGTTTGAGCAATCTCATCTTATTTGAAAGCGCAGACTGACTTTTTCCGAGTCTTTTTGCACATTCCGCCTGAGTTAAGCCGAAATGATTTATCAGCTGACCTATTGCCGCAGCCTCTTCAAAGAAGGTGAGGTCGCTTCTCTGAATGTTTTCAAGAATAGAAAGCACGGCGCTGTCCTCATAATCGCAATCAACCTCAATGCAGGGAACCTCTTCAAGCCCGGCAAGGATTGCCGCTCTGAGCCTGCGCTCTCCGGCAACTACCTCAAAGCACCTTGTATTGTTTATCCTTCTTATTAACAGGGGCTGCAATATTCCGTTTTCCCTTATGCTGTCCGCAAGGGAGAGCATTTCCTCGCTGCCGAACTTTCTGCGCGGCTGATAGGGATTTGGCAGCAGCTTTTCCGTATTGATATGCTTTATATCCGTCAACGAGCTTCCCTCCGTTCTTCCTCTCATCTCGGACAAGCATATATTAACATAAACATTCAAAAAAATAAAGGATTTTCCGTCTTGGAAAATCCTTAAAATCTGACATTATTCCTTTATTTATAGGGGTTTGGTGGTTATTTTTTTTGTCTTTCTGGGGTATTCTGTCGGAGTCTGCGATATCTTTTTTATTATTACTATCCGCCTTGCATCCCCGTTCGGTAGTTTATATGAAACATTACTTTCAAGCTCACCGCCGAGCGTTTCAATTGCGTTCATTGCGGCGGGCACCTCGTCCTCTGCGCCTTTAAGGGCTATAAAGTAGCCGTCCACCTTAACGAAGGGGAGACAGTATTCGCAGAGAATGTTCAGCGGAGCAACAGCCCTTGCCGTTGCAACATCGTACTGCTCACGGTAGTTCTTATTCTGAGCGAGAATCTCCGCTCGCGCAGCAATAAGCTCCGCCTCCATACCGCAGCGTTTCAGTGCATTAGCAATGAAAAAGAGCTTTTTCTGAACGCTGTCAACAAAGGTTGCTTTAAGCTTATTGTTTTTTGCAATCATAAGCGGCAGGGTAGGAAAGCCTGCGCCGCTGCCAACATCAATAATTTTTGTACCGTAATCAAGGTCAAAATATTTCAGCAGCATAAGGCTGTCAATAAAATGCTTAATCAGAATATCCTCGGGGTCGGTAATAGCCGTTAAGTTGTACTGTCTGTTAGTTCCGATAAGCTCGCCCGCATAAACGAGAAACTGGCTGAGCATATTATTATCAAGCGGAACCGAAATATCCTCTGCATATTTTTGAAGTAAATCTCTGTCTATCATAAACAATCACTCTCAAATAAAAAGTACATTAATTATAACCTTTTATGACAAAATATGCAACAGTAATCGGGCTTTATTTTTTCTGCGGAATTTCAAAATCAAGCATATAATCGACAATCATTTCAACAAGCCCGCGTTCAGACTGCGAAAGGGCGTTAAACTTATTCAAAAAGCGCGAAGAATCGTATTCGGTTTCCTTGCCCGTAAGAATATAGTCCGCGCTAATATCGAGTATTTCGGAAACCTTTAAAAGATTTTCAGGGCGTACGGCTTTATTTCCGTTTTCCATATTTGAGACCATCTGAACGGAAACATTCATCCTTTCGGCAAGCTGCTCCTGAGTCATATTAATTAACCTTCGCCTGTGCGCTATCCTTACTCCCATAGCCAAAAGGAATTCATTTTTCATACGTTATATTCTCCTTTATTAACCTATAGATATATTATTATGCCAATTTAGGCGAAAGTTAATACACTATGGGTTGACTCTATTAATCTATGGGTGTATAATGTTTTCGTTTAAAACGTCAATAAGTGAACGCCTTAAAAAAGGAGAACGCCTGATGAAAAATTGCTGTTTATTATCTGTAATAATTCCCGTATATAACGTTGAGGATTATCTTGAGGAAACGCTCTTAAGCGTTATAAACCAAAGCCTCGGCATAAAGAAAATACAGATACTTCTTGTAAACGACGGCTCAACCGACGGCAGCGAGGAGCTGTGTTTAAAATATAAAAATATGTATCCCGAAAACATCATATATCTAAGCAAGGAAAACGGCGGCGTAAGCTCTGCAAGAAATCTTGGAATGCAGCAAGCTGAGGGAAAATATATAACCTTCCTTGACTCAGACGACGTATGGGAGAAGGACGCATTCAAAGAGCTTATTAATTATTTTGAAAAGCACTATGACGAAATTGACGTTCTCAGCGCAAGGGCAAGGTTTTTTGAGGCTAAAACAAACTTTCATCCGCTTGACTACAAGTTTAAGGCGGGTACAAGAATAGCGGATTTAACAAGCGCCGAGGAGTTATTTTCCGTTCAGACGATAGTCGGCGCAAATCTAATAAAGCGCTCAGCAACAGAGGGTTTACGCTTTAATGAAAATCTAAAGTACGGCGAAGATTCGCTTTTTATCAATAAGATAATACTAAAAAAGCGGCGCTACGGGCTTTGCAGCAACGCGGTTTTCAGATACAGAAGAAGAATAAGCAACAATTCGGCGGTAAATAACCAGATTAACGACCCGGATTATTATATAAAAACAATAAAAGAATATCACTTAGAGCTTTTCCGTTATTCAAAGGAATTATACGGAGAAATAATCCCTTACGTCCAGAGCGTTGCGGCGTACGATATTATGTGGCGCCTTGCAAACCCGGTACCGTATGAGATATTAAACGGGGAACAGCTTGCGGATTATCAGGCGTTGATGAAAGAGGTAATAAGTCAGATAGACGACGTTATTCTGTTTTCAAACCCCGCTCATAAGGCTATCTTCAAAAGGAGCGAAGCGTACAGCTATAAATACGGCGGTGATTTTTTGAAAATGCTTTCTCTTGACGAAGAGGGGCAGCTTATGTTTGGCGATATAGTTATTATCAACACCGCGCGCAACAAAAGCAATCTCTGCAAGACCGTCAGCGCAAGGATTGAAAAAAACTCCCTTCGCCTTGAAATCCTTGTTGCAAACTGGATAACAAAAATAACAAACGAAGCTCCCGAGGTGCGTATTAAGGCGGGCAAAAGGCTGATAACGCCTGCGGCAAAACCCTATCCCCATAAAAAAGCAAGAACGAGCGCGGGCAAAATTGATTACTACACCCTTTATTCCGCAGATATTCCGCTGAAAAAGCTGAAAAGCGGAAAAACTCTCAGGGTGCGCCCCAGCCTCGTCTTCGGAGATAAAATATACCCGCTGAGCATAAGCTACGGAAAGTTCGTGCCAAACGCAAACAGCTTTTCAAAGGCATATTCCGTTCAGCAGGGCTATATTATTAAATGCTTTAGAACGGTAATTCAAATTGTAAAGCCCGAAAAGCTTTCAGATGAAAGACGCGCTCTGAAAAAAGAGATAATCAAAGAGTTAATAAAAAAAGGCGAGCGCAATGCCGCCGCAAAAAGAATACGCTATGAGCTGTTCAAACGAAAAAACAAAGAACGCGGCGAAATCTGGCTTTTCTCTGACAGAGCCGATAACGCGGGGGATAACGCAGAGGTATTGTTTAAATACGTGTGCGAGCATAAGCCCGCGGGAGTCCGCCCGATATTCGCAATAGGTAAGGCGGCAAACAGTAAAGTAATCAGCCGCCTAAAGAGTATAGGGGAGGTAGTGTTTTTTGAGGATAAAAAATACGAAAGCGTCTTTCTTTGCGCCAAAAAAATTATCTCCTCCTCGGCGGGCGAATTTACTATAAACCCCTTCGGACGCGATAAACGGTTTTTTTCGGACTTATTCAGCTTTAAATACTATTATCTCCAGCACGGAGTTGCCTGCGCCGACCTTTCCGCATGGCTAAACAGGTTTAACAAAAACATATATAAAATATTTACCTCCGGTGAAAGGGAGACGGAATCGTTTTTAAATGAAAGCTATTTTTATTCGGATAAAAACCTTGCGCTCTGCGGTCAGGCACGCTTTGACGCGCTTTATGAAGACAGTAAAAACCAGATTTTAATCCTGCCCACCTGGAGAAGAAGCATAAAAGAAAGCTACGACAGCAAAACCCGAAGCGTATATTTTGACGGCTTTAAGGAAACGGAGTATTTTAAATTCTATAATTCGCTCATCAATAACGAAAGACTGCTTGAAAAAATGAGAGAATACGGATATACGGGGCTCTTCTGCCTTCATCCTATTCATAAGGAGCAGGATGCGGACTTTACGGGCAACGACGTTTTCAGCATAAACAGCGGTTACGTTGATTATAATAAGGTATTTGCCGAGTCCAAGGTTATGGTAACGGATTATTCAAGCGTACTTTTTGATTTTGCGTATCTCAGAAAAAGCGTCGTTTACGCTCAGTTTGACAAAGAGAGCTTTTTTGAGGAACAGATTTACGACGAGGGCTATTTTTCCTATGAAAAAGACGGCTTCGGCAAGGTGTGTTATGATTTAGACGAAACCGTTGACGAAATCATAAGACTTATTGAAAACGGCTGTAAAAACGGGGAAAAATACTTAAATCGGGTAAACAGCTTTTTCGCGTTTAACGACAGTAACAACTGCGAAAGGATAATGAAAGAGCTAACAGATTAATTCGGAGTTATGGGCGGGGCACCCGCTCTCGTTTAATTATTATAACCTGCAATTCTTCATTCTTAATTCTTAATTCTTAATTAATAATAAACGGTAAGGCAACTGCCTTACCGTTTATTTATTTGATTCAAGTATTATATTGAGCGCGGTGATGTCCGCGGGGTTAACACCGCTTATGCGGCTTGCCTGTCCTAAGTTTTGCGGGCGGATTTTTGAAAGCTTTTCGATAGCTTCAAGCCTCAGTCCCTTAAGCGAGGAATAGTCAAGCCCTTCGGGTATCTTTTTCGCTTCTATACGGCGCATTTCTTTAATCTGCGCCTCCTGTTTTTTAATATATCCCTCGTATTTTACCGTAATTTCAACCTGCTCAAAAACCTCGTAGGGTAAATCGGGGCGGTCTGTATCAATTGTTTCCAGATCCTTATAGGAAATCTGCGGTCTTTTGAGAAGCTCAATCAGCTTACAGCCCGCTTTGAGCGGTGCGGTACCGCGGGATACGAGGATTTCCTGAAGCTCGTCAGTAGCGTGAACGGTGGTTTCGCTTACGCGCTTCATCTCCGCCTTAATCATTTCCTGCTTTTTAAGGAATTTATTATATCTTTCCCCGCTGATAAGCCCGAGCTCATAGCCCGTCGGGGTAAGTCTGATGTCGGCATTATCCTGCCTTAATACAAGGCGGTATTCCGAGCGCGAGGTCATCATTCTGTACGGGTCCGTACAGCCCTTTGTAATCAAATCGTCTATGAGCGTTCCTATATACGAGCCGCCCCTGTCAAGGATGAGCGGTTCCTTTCCCTGAATTTTCAGCGCGGCGTTAATTCCGGCAACAAGTCCCTGAGCCGCAGCCTCCTCATAACCGCTTGAGCCGTTGAACTGCCCTGCGCCGTAAAGTCCGCTTATATCGTTAAATTCAAGGGTTGCCTTTAGCGCAGTCGGGTCAACGCAGTCGTATTCAATAGCGTAAGCCGTTCTCATAACCTGAGCGTGCTCAAGCCCCGGGATAGTGTGGATAAACGCAAGCTGAACGTCCTCGGGAAGCGAGGAGGAAAGCCCCTGAAGATACATCTCCTCAGTGTTTAAGCCGCAGGGCTCAATAAAGAGCTGATGCCTTTCCTTATCCGCAAATCGAACAATTTTATCCTCAAAGCTCGGGCAATAGCGCGGCCCCTTGCCTTCGATTTTTCCGCTGTACATCGGTGAGCGGTGGAGGTTTTCAAGGATAACCTTTTTCGTCGCCTCGTTGGTGTACGTAATATGGCATACGACTTTATTTTCAGGCGGCGTTTCGGTTTCAAAGGAGAAGGGAACCGTGTGCTCGTCGCCGTGCTGTACCTCGAGCCCTTCAAGGTCAACGCTTTTTCTGTTAACCCTGCTCGGCGTACCCGTTTTAAAGCGGCGCAGCGGAATATTCAGCCTTTTGAGCGCCTTTGAAAGCTCGTTGGCGGGGAACATTCCGTCGGGTCCGCTCTCATATGAAACGTCTCCGATATATACGCGCCCGCCGAGGAAGGTACCCGTTGCGATTATAACCGCCTTAGCGGTAAACTCCGCTTCAAGACGCGTTATACAATGCCATAATTCGTTTTCGTCTTTAAAAATATCAACGATTTCGCCCTGCCTTATTTCAAGGTTTTCGCATTTTTCAAGAACGTGCTTCATTCCTGCCGAATATTCACGGCGGTCAATCTGCGCCCTGAGCGAATGAACGGCAGGACCTTTGCCGAGGTTGAGCATCCGCGACTGAAGGGAATACCTGTCCGCCGCCTTGCCCATCTCTCCGCCGAGGGCGTCAATCTCTCTTACAAGGTGTCCCTTTGAGGTACCGCCGATTGAGGGATTGCAGGGCATATTGCCAACCCAGTCAAGGTTTACGGTAAACACGGCAGTGCTTACGCCGAGGCGCGCCGAAGCAAGGGCAGCCTCAATTCCTGCGTGCCCTGCGCCTATTACTATAACATCGTATTTACCTGCAAAATATTTCATAACTCTTAATTTTTAAATCTTAATTGCTTTTTATTTTCCTACGCAGAATTTGCTGAAAATATTGTTTACAACCTCTGCGCTTGCTTTCTTTCCCGTAAGTGACAAAAGCTCGTCCGCAGCTGAATCTATCATAACGTTTACCGCGTCATAGGTCATTCCGCCGTTCAGCGCGTCAAGCGCTTCGGATATACCGTTATATGCGTTTTCACAGTTCTTCTTCTGGCGAAGATTTGCGAGAAGGGGAGCGCTGCTGTCAAAATCCGCTACTCCGAGCAGCTCCTCAACTGCGTTAACGAGCTCGCTGTAACCCTCGTCGTTCTTTGCGCTGATATAAACGGTTTTTGAAAAGCCGTTTTTAATTTCATCGGTTTCAAGCGCGTCGGGAAGGTCGGTTTTATTGATAACCGCAATCGCTTTTCTCCCGCTGCAGCGCTTAATCAAATCTCTGTCGTACTCGCCGAGCGGTGAGGAATTATCAAAAACCGCAAGGATTAGCTCAGCCTCGTCGAGCGCCTTGTAAGCCTTTTCAATTCCTATGCTCTCAACTATATCCTCGCTTCTTCTGAGCCCCGCAGTATCGCGGAGATGAAGAACTATTCCCCCGAGGCGAACGCTCTCCTCAACAATATCGCGCGTCGTACCTGCGATATGCGTAACTATGCTTTTATCGGTTTTGGTAAGCATATTCATCAGGCTTGATTTACCTACGTTCGGTCTGCCCGCAATCGCTGTGGATACGCCGTTTACAACGGTTTTTCCGTTTTCGTAGCCGTCAAGCAGGGCGCCCAGCTCCGCTTTGCTTTCGGTCAGTATTTCCCTTAGCTCGTCCTCGGATAAATCGGGGATTTCCTCGTCGGGATAATCAACCCATGCCGCCATTGACGAAGAGGCGTCAAGCAGCCTTTGTAAAACTGAATTTATCTTTTTGCTGAGCGCTCCCTGAAGGGCGTTAAACGAAGCCTTCAGGCTCTGCTCGCCTTGGGCGGAAATAAGCTCCGCTACGCTCTCAGCCTGAGTTAAATCAAGTTTTCCGTTAATGAAGGCGCGCTTTGTGAATTCTCCCGCCTCTGCGGGCTCAGCCCCCGCGGAAAATACTGCCTGCAGCGTTTTCTGTACCATAAGCATACCGCCGTGAACGGAAAGCTCCGCAACGTCCTCGCCCGTATAGCTTTTCGGGGCGCGGAAAATCAGAGCAACGGCGTTGTCAGCCTTTTCGCCGTCAATAATTATATTTCCGAACTTTGCGCGGTAGCCCTTTAAATCAAGAAGGGAGGAGTTATCTGCGGGTAAAAAAACCTTGTCGGCAATTTCTACAGCCCTGCTTCCGCTTATGCGGATAACGCCTATTCCGCCCGGCGCTGCGCCGGTTGATACGGCGGCTATCGTTTTTTCCACATCTTCTCCTCCTCTCTGTTGATAATTAATGGCGGCATTTAGCCGCCATTGAATAGTTTAGTCCTTATTTACCTCAATTTTGCCGAACTTCGGAAGGTCCGCTCTGTCAGCCTTGGGCTGATAATCCTCGGGCGCCTTTGTGGTAGCCTTCGGTCTGTCGTTTCTTCCTCTGCCCCTTGAGTTTCTTGAGCCCTCTCTGCGCGGGGGATTAACCGCGCCGCCTACGGGTTCAATTACAACGCGTCTTTCCTGGTCGTAGCCGATTGAGCGTGATTCAACGCCCTCAATCTCCTGAACCGCCGTGTGAATAACGCGTCTCTCATACGGGTTCATCGGCTCAAAGGTATAGCGCCTGCCCGTTCTGAGAACGTATGCAGAATTCTTTTTTGCAAGATTTCTTAAGGTTTCATTTCTCTTTTCTCTGTAATTGCCAACGTTAACGCTTACTCTTACGTATGCGCCTTCGTGCTTTTTCATTGCGAGAGAAAGGAGATACTGGATGGAATCAAGCGTGTCGCCCCTTCTGCCGATTACAATGCCGTAATCCTCGCAGGAAAGGTCAAGCGTTATAACGCCTTCGCTGTATGACGCTTCAACAGACGCGTCGTCAATATTAAGCCCCTTAACGATTTCAAGAAGATATGCCTTTGCATATTCAAGGTCAACGCTCTTGGGGAAGTCCTTCTTCTCGGGTTTAGCCGCCTGCTTCGGCTCTGCGGGCTTGGTCTGCTTTGGCGCGTTAGCCTTTTTATTCTGCTGAGCCTTGGGCTGCTGTTTATTGTTATTCTGCTTTTTAGCAGGCTTCTTTTTATTGTCCTTTTTAACGGGCTTTTCCTTTACGCCGTCATCGTACCACGCTCTTGCTTTAGCGGGCGCGCCGCCGAAAAGACCTAAAATCTTCTTTCTCGGCTGTTCAAGAATTTCAGCGTGAACGTCAAGCTGGAATTTCTCAGGCGCATTGAGCATAGCTTTCGCAGCGGCTAAAGCCTCTTCCGTTGTCTTGCCCGTTGCAATCTTTTCTATAATCATATTAATTATCCTTTTTGCTTCTTAATGCTTTCCTCTCTGGACCGTCTTTCAATAGTGTTTTCAATCATTTCGTGCGCCATATTTTTTCTCGGCGGATAGAATTTCGCCATAACCAGCTGCTGCAAAACAGCTACAACGTTTGAAATAATCCAGTAAAAGCCTACTGCTGCCGATACCTTAAACGAAATGTAAAACGAGAAGAACGGCATCATAAGCATCATAAGAATCATCTGCTGTTGCTGCTGAGCCGCCGCGGGATTCGTCTTTTTCTGAATAAGGGACGAAACAACACTTGACGCCAGCGAGGTAATAAGGCAGAGGATTGGAATAATTACTATAATTCCGTCCTTCCAGTGCGGAATCTGGGTCATATCAAGAGAGCCGATATACATATGGCTCTTATAATCCGCTATAGCCTCAAGCTTATCGGGCGTAAACATTTTAGGGAAGCTCGTTGCAAGAATTTCCCTGTATTTATCAAAGTTCTGGAGAATTTCAATCTGGAAATACGCGCCGCTTTTATAACCGATTGCCTCTGCAATCTGGGATGAATAGGTGTCAAAATCGGTAATTCCTATAATATACTGAATAGGATAGTATATAATACCGATAATACCCATAAGAAATACCATCTGAAACGCCATAGGTCCGCAGCCCATATTCATAGGGTTGTGTCCCTCGCGCTGATAGAGCGCCTGCATTTCCTCATTCATCTTCTGACGGTCACGCGGGTCCTTATTGGAATACTTTTTCTGAATTTTCTGAATTTTCGGCTGAAGGCGCGTTGTTTTAGCCATGGTTTTCTGCTGCCTCAGATTAAGAGGGAACAAAACGAGTCTTGTAAAAATCGTAAAAACAACGAGTGCAAGGAAATACTGACCGCCGAAAAGCATCAGCAGCCCTTCCATTGCTTTACCGAAAAGCCAGTAGAGAGGTTTGAATATGGCTATGCCGTTTGAAATTTTGGCAGCCATTGTAACAATGTCAAATGTAAACACTTATAATTCCTCTTTATTTTTTCGTTTTCTCTTTCTTGGGCGGTACCGGGTCGTATCCGCCTTTAAACAGAGGATTGCACCTTGCTATCCTCAATAGCCCCATCAGCGTTCCTTTGATAACGCCGTGGATTTCAACCGCCTCAAGCATATACTGCGAGCAGGTTGGGGTATATCTGCACGCGCCGTGGGAAAACCTCGGCGACAGCGTAAGCTGGTAGGTTCGGATAAAGAAAATAATTATCTTTTTAGCTACTGCGCTGATTGCCTTCATTTATAACACCCAATGCCTTTAGCTGACTCTCCATCTGGGAAAGAACGGTCTGCATCTTAACCTTACTGGTTTTTCCTCTTGAAACAAAAACGAAATCCCAGTTTCCGTTGATTTTACTCTCAATCTCCCTGTATGCCGCTCTTATAACCCTTCTTGAACGGTTGCGCTCAACGGCGTTTCCCGTTTTTTTAGAGGTTGTAATTCCGTAGCGGCAGCCCTTGCCCCTGCTTTTCATTGCATAGGTAACAAGGCAGGAGGAAGCCTTTGATTTTCCGCGATAGTAGAGCCGTCTGAAATCCTTGTTTTCCTTTAAGGTCTGACTTTTCATTGTCCTTCAGAATTAATAGGAAAGCTTTTTTCTTCCCTTTGCGCGGCGGCGGGAAAGAACGTTTCTTCCGCCTCTTGTTGCCATTCTCTTTCTGAAACCGTGCTCTTTCTTAGCGTGTCTCTTTTTGGGCTGGTAAGTTCTCTTCATTTTTTTCACTCCGTTTCAAAGATTAAACTTGTCTTAATCTATATTTTCTCTATGCGGTATAGCATAGGCCATTATATTAATTCGGAATTCGGAAATCGGAATTCGGAATTGATATTAAAAAATTAATACTAAATTAAGTCTTTACAGACTAATAGCCTTGATATTATATTAAATATAAGTCAATTTGTCAACTAAAACTTGTATTTATTAAAATTATATTATATAATATCACTATATTTTGGGGTATGCTTAAAAGATATCTACTATAAAGAGTGAAGAATGAAAAATGAAGAATTAAGAAATATTGGTTGCAATAAGGCTACCGCAGGGGGTGACGTTGCTCATCCGCAAGCGGACATTTGCCCTGTCAAGGGGAATTCTCAACAGCCCGAAATATAATGCACATACAGTGAGCACCCGTAATTCTTCATTCTTAATTCATAATTCTTAATTGATAGGGGTCTGCCTGAAAGAGGTATACTATAAAGAGTGAAGAATGAAGAGTTAAGAATTATTGGTTGCAATAAGGCTACCGCAGGGGGTGACGTTGCTCATCCGCAAGCGGACATTTGCCCTGTCAAGGGGAATTCCCGACAGCCCGAAATATAATGCACATACAGTGAGCACCCGAAATTCTTCATTCTTAATTCATAATTCTTAATTGATAGGGGTCTGCCTAAAAGAGGTATACTATAAAGAGTGAAAAATGAAGAGTTAAGAATACGAAATATTGGTTGCAATAAGGCTACCGCAGGGGGTGACGTTGCTCAGCCGCAAGCGGACATTTGCCCTGTCAAGGGGAATTCCCGACAGTCCGAAATATAATGCACATACAGTGAGCACCCGAAATTCTTCATTCTTAATTCATAATTCTTAATTGAAAGGACAAGGCTATGATTGGTATTATCGGCGCAATGGATGTTGAAATTGACGAGCTTAAAAAGCGCATCGTTTTACCCGTAAAAACAAAAATTGCAGGCATTGATTTTGTTTGCGGTGAAATTGAAAACGTTACGGTCTGTGCCGCGCGCTGTAATCCCGGCAAGGTAAACGCAGCGCTCTGCGCCCAGATAATGATTGACCGCTTTTCCGTTGAAAGCATAATCAATATCGGCGTCGGCTGTTCGCTCTCGCCGTCTGTCGCCATAAAAAATGTAGTTATTGCAACAGAGGTTTGCCAGTATGATATTGACACTACCGGCTGCGGCGACCCCGCGGGTTTTATCAGCGGAATGGGCGTTATCAATATTGAAACCGATAAGGAGCTCTCCGACGGGCTTGCCCTCGCGGCTATACGCAGCGGTGAAAAAATTCACCGCGGCAAGGTTGCAACGGGGGATTACTTTATTGCAAGCAATGAGATAAAAGAAAAAATCGCAGAGCGCTTCGGGGCAATCTGCGGCGAAATGGAGGGCGGCGCAATAGGACAGGTATGCTATGCAAACGGCGTTCCCTTTGCTGTGTTGCGCTCAATTTCCGACGGCGGCAACGAGGCTTCCGCCATGGATTATCCCACCTTTAAAAGCATTGCCGCAAAAATCAGCACGGCAACGGTTACGGATTACCTTAAAACGCAGAAAACCCAATTGGAAATATAAGAATTAAGAGTTAAGAATTAAGAAATAATGCTTGCAGTAAAATTGTTGTGGAAATAACGAGTTCAATCGGGTCGTCGAGGACGCCGACCCCTACAATAACTCCGAATTCCGAATTAAAAAAGCACCCTTTCGGGTGCTTGTATTAGCCTAAAACGTAATTGTCAAGAAGGTATTCCTCTGCCTGGCTGATTATCTCGGAGAGGGCGGTACGGTTTGCAAAATCCATCCCGTTTCTTGACTTATCCTCAATAAATACGAACCTTGCGTCCTTAACTGCAAGCGCCGCTGAGGAAAGCTCTCTGCCAACCGAATAATCGAGCTTGAACATCTCCTTGGGAAGAACTCCCGCCTTGGCGAGGGTAAGCGCTCCGCGGTAAAGAGTCAGCATATAGTAATCGTAAACGTGGCTCTTTTCCTCCGCGCTCTTTAAGCCCGTAAGCGCTATGCCGAGGATATCGTTAGTTGAGGCGGTAAGGGTGGAAACGCTTCTTCTCTCTCCCTTTTCGTCAACTACAACGGATATGCTCTGGGCGTCAACTCCGTTTCTGCTGTCGCTTACGCCGAGAAGATAATCGGTTGTAACGCCGTAATAATTGCTGCATTTTATTACAAAATCAAGGCCGCATTCCCTTATGCCTTTTTCATAATGGGAAAGCAGCGCCTGCGATATACCTAAATCAGTGGCAGCCCTTTTCTGGCTGATTCCGCGTTCCTTTCTTAAGCGGGATAAAACCACTGCAAATTTTGAAAGCTTCTCTTTGTTTTTTTCCATCATCAATCATCCACTTATATATTTATAGAATATAAAGAGTTTATATACTGATTGTATATAAACGCCCGAGAATTCTTTGTAGTTTTAAACTGCTTTTCCATTATAATTCAAATTATACGCATTGTAAATAATCAAATTAACTTTGTTATTTTTTTGTAATAAAACCTTATAAACACGCACAAACAGGGGGTTTTTGAAAATGAAATCATACACGCTGTATTTATTCCGCCACGGGCTTACAAAGGGAAATCTTAACGCACAGTATATTGGGCATACAGATTATCCGCTTACTACAAATAGTATAGAACAGCTAAAAAGCATTAAGGCGAAGTACCACTATCCGACGGTGGACGCGGTCTTTGTTTCACCCCTGAAAAGGGCAATGCAGAGCGCTGACATAATGTTCCCAAAAAATAACAAAATTGTAATAGATAACTTTATTGAATATAATTTCGGCGAATTTGAGGAGCATACCGCGGAGGAGCTGAAGGACAACGAGGATTTTAAAAAATGGTTTCGCGGAGATATGTACGTTGCGCCGCCCTTCGGAGAGAGCAACGCAGAGTTCGTTCAGCGAATCTGCGACTCCTTTGAGAAGGTGATTAACGGCTGTATCGCAGAGGGAACGGAAAATATAGCAATAGTAACCCACGCGGGAGTTATTATGACAATTCTCGCCTGCTACGGACTGCCCGAAGCTCCGATGGCGCACTGGCAGATGGACGCGGGCTACGGCTATAAGCTGAGAATAACGCCCTCGCTCTGGATGAGAGGAAACAAAATTGAAGTGGTTGACACCGCGCCGCAAAGCTTAAAGGAAATGAATAATGAATAATTAAGAATTAAGAATTGAATATTTATTGCAACCAACAATTCTTAATTCTTCATTCTTAACTCTTAATTTAAAAAGGACTGCAATGCAGTCCTTTTTTTATTCTTCTGATTCCTCTTCCTCGTCCTCTTCGGTATGGTCGGGAGCGATTGTCGTTTCCACCTGATAATTTTCGTTATCAATCGTATAGTAAGTAGGTCTTGCGCCTTCGCTTACGAAGCCCGTTCTTCTCACTCTCTTAACGTCAACCCTCGTTTGTGCGAGCGTTATGCTTGACTTTCCGTAGATTCGCTTTTGCATATCGTATGCGTCGGCGGGGAAGTCCGCTCTCCATACCCAGTTACCGAGGAATTCATTATTAAACATTCCGCCCGTAACGTTAACCTCGGGGTAATTAAAGGAGTTGATGTCAAAATCCATCCAGCCGTGGGAAAAGGCATAGCTTGCAATCTTGATAATATCGTTTTTCTTAAAGCTCGTTTTAACGTAGGGAACAAGCTGGTTGATAAACTTAATCTTTTTGCTTGATGAAGAATCTCTGAAATCGTTATAGATTGTCATAAGCGTTGTTTTCTGGCGGTCCGCTCTTGCGTTATCGGTATCGATATGCCTGATTCTGCAGTAAGCGAGCGCCTGCTTGCCAGAAAGCTTAACCTTTCCGCTGTCGCCCTCAAAGGTCTTTTTAATTTTAACCTTTCCGTAGCGCCCGGGGTGGTTATTTATTTCATTTATCTCAGCCTCGGTTATTTCAAGCTCAATGCCGTCGGTATAAAGGGTGTCAATTATCTTTTCAAACGAGGTAAAGTTAACTATCGCATAGCCGTCAATATCAATTTTATAAAGGCGTTCAACGCTGTTGATATAAACGTCGAGGCTGCCGGTTGACATTGCGCCGTTGAGCTTGCCGAATTTGCCCGAGTCCTCATTGCCCGGCTCCGTTTCCCAATAAGCCCAGGAATCGCGCAGGATTGAGGTTAGGTGAATTTCCTTAGTGTCAATATTAACGCTTGCGATAATAGCGGCGTCGGCTCTCGTTTTGTCGTCGCGGATTTCCTCGCCGCGCGTATCCTCGCCTATAAGCAGCACGTTTAGAACGTGGGTTGAGGAACAGGGTGCGCCGTTATAGTACCACTGCCTTACCATATCCTCCATCGAGGCGATATTTTCAGCGTCAGCCTCCTCGATAGGGTCAAAGGATTCAACGAGCTTTTTCATGCCCTGCCATTCCTCAAGAGTGACCTCCTCCTCGGCGCTGTTATTCGCAATAATTTTAAGCCAGTCGTTAGCCTTAACCGCGAATATACCGCCCGCAGTCAGAACAAGAATAAGAAGAACGACAATAACAGCGGTCAGGATTTTCTGAGTTTTACTTCTCGGAACCTTTTCCTTTTTAGCTTTTTCGTCTATATTCTGCTCTGCTTCCTTCTGAACGGCTTCAAGTTCCGCCGCCTTTTCCTCGTCCTCGGCAATGTCAAGAAGGTCAATCATTTCCTCTTTTTCCTGCTCCGGTTCAGGCTTTGGTGCGGGCTTTTCCTGCGCCTCTTGCTGAGGCTTCGGTTTCGGCTGCGCCTCTTGCTGAGGCTTTGGCTCTTCTTTTTTTACCGGCTTAGCCTCGGCTTTTGGCTGCGGCTTTGGCTTTGCCGCCGCTTTTTCCTTTATTTCCTTTTCATTTTCTTCCCGTCTTTTTTTAACCTCGGAAAGAATGTCGTCAATATTATAGTTTTCGTTGCTCAATAGTTTTCTCCTCTAAGCACTTATACCGATAATACGATAGTTTTATGCCGATAATATAATGGCAAATAATATACACACTTTTAATTATAAATTAATATTTTATGAATTATTCCTCATTTTCGGGGGTTGCCTCTGCCTGAGCTTCAGCCTCCCCGTCTGTTTCGGCTTCGGTTTCCTCCTCCTCGTATTTATCTACGATTGAAAGGGTTGCAAGGCGTTCGTTTTCCTTAACCTTCATAACCTTAACGCCCTTGCTCGGACGCTTAAAGGTTGAAATCTGCTCGGCGTGGGTTCTTATTACGATACCGTCCGTTGTTATCATAATAACGTCGTTATCATCGTCAACGGGAGCAATCATAGCAACCTTGCCGAACTGAGCCGTGCGGTAGTTGATAAGGCCCTTACCCGCTCTTGACTGAACGCGGTAATCGGAGAATTCGCTCTTTCTGCCGTAGCCCGTTTCGGATACGGTAAGGAGCTGCTTATCCTCCTGAGCAACGGCAAAGCCTACAACGTAGTCGCCCTCGCTGAGCTGAATAGCCTTAACGCCGCGTGCAGTTCTTCCGATAAGGCGGGCGTCGCTCTCCTTAAAGCAGATAGCCATTCCGTCGTGGGTTGCAACAACAAGCTGTCTTTCGCCGTCGGTAACGTCTACCCAGCAGAGCTCGTCGTCCTCGTCAAGATTTATTGCGATAATACCCGTTTTACGGATATGGTCGTACTGATTAATAGCGGTACGCTTGATAATACCGTTTCTCGTTACCATACAGAGGTAAGCTCTGTCCTCTTCCTCCGGGATACGTACCATTGCGGAAACGGTTTCGCCCTGCTCGAGCGGAAGAAGGTTAACAACGTTAATGCCCTTGCTCGTTCTTGAAGCTTCGGGAATCTGGTAGCCCTTCATCTTGAATACCTTACCCTTATTGGTAAAGATAAGAATGAAATCGTGGGTTGAGCAGGCAAACATTGTTTTTGCGTAGTCCTCCTCACGGCGGGACATACCCATAATTCCCTTGCCGCCGCGGTTCTGCGCCCTGTAGGTATCAACCGTCTGGCGCTTCATATAGCCTCTTTCGGTAAGAGTGAGTATGCAGTCCTCAACGGGAATAAGGTCCTCGTCGTCAACGTCTCCTGTAAACGCGGAGATTTCCGTTCTTCTCTCGTCGCCGAATTTCTCTGCAATCTCGCGGGATTCCGACTTGATAATCTCGTCAATTCTGTACGCGTTTGCAAGAATATCGATAAAGTCCTTAATCTTTGCATGGAGCTCGTCCAGCTCATTCATTATCTTTTCAATTTCAAGCCCTGCGAGCTGACCTAAACGGTAAGCGACTATAGCGCTTGCCTGCGGGTCGTCAAAGCCGAACTTATCCATAATGGCCTGCTTTGCCTCAGCCTGGCCGCCGCGGCAGGCGCGGATTGTTGCGATAACCTCGTCAACAATATCGATAGCCTTTGCAAGACCCTCAAGGATATGTGCTCTCTCCTGAGCCTTTTTAAGATCAAACTCAGTTCTGCGCCTGATAATATCTCTCTGGAATAATATGTATTTTTCAAGGATTTGCTTAAGGTTCATAACCTTTGGCACGCCGTCGTCAAGCGCGAGAAGAATTGCGCCGAAGGTTACCTGCATATCCGTCATTTTATACAGATTGTTTAAAACTACCTGAGCGTTAGCGTCGCGCTTAACAACAATTTCGATATGCATTCCGCGTCTGTCGGAGTAATCCTGAATATCGGCAATGCCTTCAAGACGCTTTTCCTTAACCAAATCGGCAATTCTTGTTATAAGCCTTGCCTTGTTAACTCCGTAGGGGATTTCCGTTACAACGATTTTAAAGCGGTCGCCCCTTGCCTCAACAATTTCAGCCTTTGCGCGAACGTAAATCTTGCCTCTGCCCGTTGCGTAAGCCTCTCTTATTCCGCGAGCGCCCATTATAATACCCGCTGTCGGGAAATCGGGGCCCTTGATATGCTCCATAATCTCCTCAAGCTCAGCCTCGGGGTTATCAATAAGGCAGCACATACCCTCAACAACCTCTCGCATATTGTGCGGCGGGATGTTTGTTGCCATACCAACAGCAATACCCGAGGAGCCGTTAACAAGAAGGTTAGGAAATCTCGCCGGGAGAACGGTTGGCTCGTTTTCCGTATCGTCAAAGTTCGGAGCCCAGTCAACGGTTTCCTTCTTAATATCGTCGAGCATTTTCATAGCAGTCTTTGAAAGTCTGCTCTCTGTATAACGGTAAGCAGCCGGCGGGTCTCCGTCAATAGAGCCGAAGTTGCCGTGGCCGTCAACAAGAATGTGGCGCATTGAGAAGGTCTGCGCAAGTCTTACCATTGCGTCGTAAACGGAAGCGTCGCCGTGCGGATGGTAATGACCGAGCACGTCGCCGACCGTGGTGGCGCACTTTCTGTACGGGTTTGTAGGATAGAGGTTGTTTTTATACATTGCGTATAAAATTCTGCGGTGTACGGGCTTTAAGCCGTCGCGTACGTCGGGCAGCGCACGGGAAACGATAACGCTCATTGAATAGTCAAGAAACGCCTTTCTTATCTCGTCGCTGATTTCAACATCAACAATTTTCTGATTGTCGTAACGGATTTCTTCGTTCATGGATTTTTTCTCCTTTTAAGTTAATGGGAGCATTAGATTGTAGGGAGCGACGCCCTCGGCGCTCCGCGCGCTGCGAGCCCGATTAATTGACCGAGCACCTGCGCGAGATACCATCACGCCAAAGGCGTGCCGGAATATATGTTTCGGTTATTACCGCTTTTCAGTAAAGACTACTTTCAGATAACGTGGTTGCGACGGGGCGCCGAGGGCGTCGCCCCCTACAATTCCGTTTTGAAAAACTTTTCGTTTGAGCCTCGCCGTTTAACTCTTTTAATTACTTATACGTCAAGGTTTTGAACAAACTTTGCGATTGCCGCCACGGCGATACTGCTGTCGGTCAGTCAGTTGCACTCTCAACAACGAAACAGTTCACTGAACTGTTTCTCCCGCTTCTCGCTCCCTTCGGTCGTGACAAGCGGTGTTTCGTTTGAGCCTCGCCGTTTAAGGCATTTAATTACTTATACGTCAAGGTTTTGTACAAATTTAGCGTTTTTCTCTATGAATTCTCGGCGAGGCTCAACATTATCGCCCATAAGAATTGAGAAATTCTCGCTGGCGCGCTGCGCGTCCTCAATCGTAACTCTGAGCATCGTTCTGTACTCGGGGTCCATCGTTGTTTCCCAGAGCTGCTCGGGGTCCATCTCACCGAGACCTTTATATCTCTGAATATCGCACTGTCCGCCGAATTCCTCAACGATACTGTCTCTCTGCTCGTCCGAGAAAGCGTACTGGCTCTTTTTGCCCTTGCTGATTTTAAAGAGCGGAGGCTGAGCAAGATAAACGTAACCGTGCTCAATAATCTGTGGCATATAGCGGAAGAAGAAGGTGAGAAGCAGCGTTCTGATATGAGCGCCGTCAACGTCGGCATCCGCCATAATAATTATTTTATGGTACCTGAGCTTTTCAATATCAAAATCATCCCCGATACCCGTTCCGAGAGCCATTACAACGGGTATAAGCTTTTCGTTGCTGTATACCTTATCAACTCTCGCCTTTTCAACGTTGAGCATTTTACCCCACAGCGGAAGGATTGCCATATGCTCGCGGTCTCTGCCCTCTTTTGCGGAGCCGCCTGCCGAGTCACCCTCTACTATGTAAATCTCACACTTTGAAGCGTCCTTGCTCGTGCAGTCTGCAAGCTTACCGGGGAGCGAATTGCCCTCAAGCGGAGATTTACGCCTTGCGTTTTCTCTCGCCTTTCTTGCAGCCTCTCTCGCTCTTGAAGCGTCAAGCGCTTTGTTAAGTATAGTCTTGGCAGTCTGAGGATGTTCCTCAAAATAAGTCATTAATTTGTCGTAAATAAGCGAAGATACAAGTCCTGTAATATCGGTATTTCCGAGCTTGCCCTTAGTCTGGCCTTCAAACTGAGCCTCGGTAAGCTTAACGGATATGATTGCCGTTACGCCCTCTCTGACGTCGTCTCCCGAGAGTTTTTTATCGTTATCCTTAAGAATACCGTATCTCTTACCGTAATCGTTAAATACCCTTGTTAAAGCGGTTTTAAAGCCTGTTTCGTGGGTACCGCCGTCGATGGTATTGATATTATTGGCGAAGGAGAGGATAGTTTCGCTGTACTGGTCGGTATAGCAAAGCGCAACCTCTGCGGAGCGGTCACCTTTCGTAGTGGAGATATGAATAACCTCCTCCTGAATGGGATTATAACCCCTTGAGGTGTTGATAAACTCTACGAAGGAACGTATTCCGCCCTCGTAGCAGTAATCCTTTCCGTGCTCCTCGTCCTCATATCTGTCGTCTGCAGAGCGCTCAGAGCGTTCTCTCTTATCGGTAAGGGAAATCTTCAGACCGGCGTTAAGGAAAGCCTGCTCGCGCAGTCTGCGCTCCAATATATCAAAATCGTATTTTGTAGTTTCCTGGAAAATCTCAGGGTCAGCCTTGAACTTTATGAAAGTGCCGTGGCCTTCGCTGTCGCCGATAATATGAAGGTCGTTTACGGGAATACCTCTTTCAAAGCGCTGTGAATAGATATGGCCGTTCTGGGTTACCTCAACCTCAAGCCATTCCGAAAGCGCGTTAACAACAGAGGAGCCTACGCCGTGAAGACCGCCCGAAACCTTATAGCCCGAGCCGCCAAATTTACCGCCGGCGTGAAGAACGGTAAGTACAACCGTAACGGCAGGAATACCCGTTTTTTCGTTAATACCCGTTGGAATTCCTCGTCCGTTATCGCGTACGGTAATAACGTTGCCCGGGAGAATTTCCGTTTCTATATGGGTACAAACGCCCGCAAGCGCCTCGTCTATGGAGTTATCAACAATCTCATAAACAAGGTGGTGGAGTCCCCTCGGACCCGTTGAACCGATGTACATACCGGGTCTTTTACGAACGGCTTCAAGCCCTTCAAGAACCTGAATATCGTCCGCATTATACTCCTCGGTAACGACGGTATCGATGTCCTCTTCCTCAAGATTTATTTCTTTGATTTCTTCGCTCATAAATTTTTCCTCCTGAACGGGAAATGTTTTTTAATAACTTAATTTTTCTGCTCTTTTATTTAAAGTTGCCGTATTCAGCGGGCTTACGTAAACCCTGCTGTCTGTAATTATAAAGCTTTTCGGCAGGTCATAATTGACGTAAATGACGCGTTTTTCCTTTTCCGCCCTGCTGAGGTAATCCCTCGTTGCCTTATTGACGGTTGAGGTATCCATATCAAATATGCCTATTATTTCACTGTCGCTTATAACCGTATTTTCTCCTAAATGAATAAACATCAGCTCTTAATGCCTCCGTTTTCAATATGGAGCGTTTTACCCTCCTTAAGGCGGAGGATAGTCTCCTTATCGCAGCAGGTAATAAAAAGCTGCTGCCCTTTAATATGGTTTAATATATAGTCCTGTCTTTTTTCGTCAAGCTCGCTCATTACGTCGTCAAGCAGGGCGATAGGCTTAATCCCCGTCATATTTTCAAGCAGAGCCGCCTCCGCAAGCTTAAGTGCCAAAACGCAGCTTCTCTGCTGCCCCTGCGAGCCGTAAGTTCTTGCGCTTTTTCCGTTAATCAGAATTTCAACGTCGTCCCTGTGAGGACCTTTGGTTGTAACTCTGTTAATAATATCCTGCTGATAGCTTTCTTCCAACGCCTTCAGCAGTTTTTTTCTTATATTCTCAATATCGGCCTCAAATTCAGCGCAGCCGCTGTATTTAAGCTCAATATTTTCTCTGTTGCTGCTGATACCGAGAAATATATCCTTTAAAAACGGAGAGAGCGCCTCAATATATTTAAGCCTCTGAAAAATAATTTTTGCTCCCTTTTCGGCAAGCTCGTTATTCCAGATATAAAGCATACCGTCAAGCTCGGGGTGTTTATATAAATCCTTAAGCAGCGAATTTCTCTGCTCAAGCGCCCTCATATATTCCTTTAAAAGCATTCTGTAATTAGCCTTAAGCTGAAAGAGAGCGCCGTCAATAAACTTTCTTCTCTCCTTCGGACCGTCCTTTATCATACTTAAATGAACAGGGCTGAAAATTACAGCCTTAATGCTTTTTGAAAGCTCGCCCGAATTTTTTTTGCTAACTCCGTTTAATTTAACCGTTCTTTTATTTTTAATTTCAATTTCTGCGCTCTGTTCTCTTTCAGACGCGTTAAAATTAAGGGTTAAATTACTCTTTTCTGCTCCAAAGCGGATTAATTCCCTGTCCTTTGCTCCGCGGAAGCTTCTCGCTCCCGTAAAGAGATAAATTGCCTCAATGAGATTGGTTTTACCCTGAGCGTTTTCGCCCCAGATAATATTAACGTCGTCAAAATCAGCGCAAAAGCTTTCAAAATTTCTGAAATCTTTTAGTTCAATACTGTTAATCTTCATTATTTTTGACTATTTCATAATCAACCGAAAAGGCTGAAACAATATCGCCGTTTCTCAGCTTTTTTCCCCTTGCGGTGCAAACCTCACCGTTCACTCTGATTATTCCGTCCTGAATAAATTCCTTAGCCTGACCGCCGGTTTCGGCAATTCCCATAAACTTTAAAAATGCCTGAAGTTGAATAAAATCGGTTTTAATTTCCACCTTTTCTTTTGTGTGCTCTTTAACTTTAACCTTAATTTTCATTTTTAAGCCTCATCGGAAGAACCAGGAAGATAAAGCCCTCGCCCTCAATAGGCATAATTTTTGCGGGACTTACGGGACCTGCAAGCTCAATTCTTATCTCATCCGTATCAGCTGCGCCGAGAGCGTCGAGCATAAACTTTGAATTAAAGCCTATTTCAATTCTGTCACCTGAGGTATTGGCGTGAGTACTGTTTACAACTCTTCCTATGCTTGAAACGGTTGAAACTCTCATCTCATCGTTATCAAAGATACATTTAATCGGGTTTTTCTGATTGTTTTCAATAACGGGGAGGGTTTTATCAATACATTTTACCGCGTCGTTAGTATTAACAAGAACCGTTGTTGTAACAGCCTTAGGAAGCGCGGTTTTATAATCAATAAAATCACCGTCAAGAAGTCTGCTTATAATGGTATAATTTTCTACTTCAAATATAATATGTCTTCTTCCTACCGAAACGAGGATATTTTTGTCGCTTTCAATATCTGTAAGCTTAATTAATTCCTTAATCGTTTTTTTAGGAACGATAAAGTTAATTTCATCGCCGCTGTAATTAACCTTTTCTTTTCTGATAGCAAGCCTGTAGCCGTCAACACCTACAAGAGTAAGCTCTCCGTTTTCAAGAGTAAATTTTAAACCTGTATAAACGGGCTTTGAGCTCTCGTTATCTGCAACGGCAAAAACAGTCTGCATAATCATTGAATATAAAAGCTTCTGTTCAAGCTCAAGCGGATATCCGCCGGTAACCGAAGGAAGCTCGGGATATTCCTTAGCGTCAATTCCCGTAATGTTGTACTTAACCGCACCGCTTATAATAGAAACGGAATTGCCGTTGGTTTCAACAGTAACGTCCTCATCCTCAATTTTTCTTATAATATCGCATAAAATTTTTGCATTAATTACAATCTCGCCCGGTTCTTCAACGTCAACGGCAAAGGTTGTATTAATACCGAATTCAAAATCATAGCCTGTAAGGCTCAGAGTATCGGAACCGCATTCCATTAATATACCCTCTATGGTGGGAATAGTAACCTTTGAGCTTACCGCTCTTATTACATTGTTACAAGCTGTATTTAATTCTTTAGTATTGCAGGTAAATTTCATAATAATCAGCCTTTCTTTTTATTTGGTAAAAAAATTTAATTTTGCTAAAAATTCAATTTTTCCTTAAAAATAAGAATATACGTTAGTATTAGTAGTAAAGAGTGTTAAAAATGTTAAAAACTGTATTTGGTTTTGATAAATACTGATTTTTTTCTCCTCATTTTTGTTTTTAATTTTTGTTGAAAAAAAGTTTAAAATGTTAAAAACTGATTTTTTCAACATTGCGTTTAAAAACTCATATGTGGAAAATGAAAACTTTGTGGAAAATTAAAGCTCGTCTTTTATGTTATTTATGATGTCAAGAACCTGAGAATTCAGGGTTGAATCAATAAGCAATTTCTTTTCCATTTCATCAATATTGTACATTACCGTCGTATGATCCTTATTAAATTCCTTACCTATTGCTTTAAAGGGCATATCGGTAACGTTACGGATAATATAAAAACACATTTTTCTTGCGTTTGAAATAGTAGCCGTTCTTTTTTTGCTGTAAATATCCTCGGTTGAAACGCCCGTTGTACGGCTGACCTCGTCAACAACTCTCTGAATTGTTACCGGAAGAGGTTTAACGTCGTCGTCAATAATCTTTTTAATTGCGTTTTGCGCGAGCGATATAGTGGGGCTTTCGCCTGTTAAATTACACATAGCCTGAAGTCTTTTTGTAATTCCCTCAAGCTGGCGTATATTTGATTTTGAGCGCTTTGCTATGTATTCAACGATATCGTCGTCAATTTTAAAATCAAGCATTTTTGCTTTTCGTTTAATAATAGCGCAGCGTGTTTCAAACTCAGGAGCCTGAATATCGGCAAGAAGTCCGCTTACAAATCTTGAACGCAGCCTGTCCGTTATGGAATGAATCTGCTTCGGCGGGCGGTCAGAGGTTAAAACAACCTGCTTGCCGTTATTAACAAGCGAGTTAAAGGTATGGAAAAATTCCTCTTCAGTCTGCGTTTTGCCTGCGATAAACTGAATATCGTCAACAAGAAATACGTCAATATTATTTCTGTATTTCTCATGAAAATCATTAACGGTTTTATCGCCGAGCGCTGCAATAAATTCGTTGCCGAATTCCTCCGCGTCAACGTATTTAACGGTTAAATCGGGGAAGGTTTTCTCAACCTGGTTTTTAATAGCAAAAAGAAGGTGAGTTTTGCCGAGCCCCGAGGAGCCGTAAATGAAAAGGGGATTATAGTTTGCAACGTTATTTATATCGTTTAGAAATCCGCCCGGATTATCGGCTATCGCCTTAGCCGCCGTGTATGCAAATTTATTTGAAGGACCGCAGATGAAATTATCAAAGGTAAAAATATCGTTTGATAAATCCTCAAGATGACCTCTTTTTATTGACTCCTCAACGTCCTCGGGATAAAGGTATCTGAATTCACAGTCAAAGCCGCAAACGGATTTAAAGGTTTCGTGAAAAAGTCCGTCAAATTCTCTTACAACTGTTTCTTTTTTGAATTTGCTCGGGAATAACAGCTCAACAACGCCGTTTTGAAAGCTTAAAATCTTTATTTCCGAAAACCAGAGGTTATATACGGTATCGCTGAAGCGGTCTTTAAATATATTAAGTATGCTGTCCCACAGCTCATACATTGTGTCCACTTATTCTCCTCCTTATAATATTATAATACAGATATTTATTATATATTATATAGTACTATAAGTCAATAAATATTTAAAAGTTTTAAACATTATATTTTTATGAGTGTTGAAAAATGAAGGTTGCAGATTATTATTTTCTTGTAATTTACAGGATTATATTATATAATTAATTAATCAAAGGCGGTGAAATTATGAGGCTGTTTAAAAACAGAGGGGATATATATATTCCTAAAACCGGAAAAAGCAATTCAAAGGAGGCAAAAATTCTTTTTGTTTTTCTTTTTTTCATTGTAATTTTTACGGTTGTTTTTGTTGTACTTTTAAACGGCAGATATAAAAACGCCGCAGAATTTTTCGGAGAGGGAGAGGTAAGCATTACCGAAAATTCGGAGTTTAACGAGGTAAATCTTCCAAGCGTAACGGGAAAAACAAATTTTCTTATTCTTGAAACGGATGACGAAAATGAAATTATTCACTATATTTTTCTTCTTCAGGCGGATAAGGATAATTTTGCATATAAAGCCGCGGCGCTCTCTCCGGATATGAAGCTTGATAAAACAAGCATTAAAGAGGTTTATAAAACAGGCGGAGGCGCAGCGCTGCAGACTAAGCTTACAGAATACTTAGGGATTGAGATAGATTATTATGCCGAGTTTGAAAACAGCTCCGCCGTTGATTTTCTCGGAAAGCTCGGAACGATTATCTACCCAGCAAATTCTGATATACGCTTTTCCGGAGGCAGCGGTACGGATAAATATACTATCCATATCAACGAAGGCGAGCAGAAGCTGAGCGCAACGGAAATGACTAATCTGCTACGTTATTTCAGCAATGAAAAGCATAATTATTCTGCGGAGTGCGAGCTTGTTTTACGGATAATGACGGGGCTTTTCAACCAAAAGAATTTTGAAAGCAGCGAAAGCCTTTTCAGACTGTTTATTAAATCCTGTAAATCGGATATTACCGTAAGGGATTACGAAAACGGCAAGAACTCTATCTATGTTTTCTGTATGAAAAATACGGATATAACGGTTTATACGGTACAGACAAAATATGATGAAAACAAGGTCCTTACTCAAAAGGCGCTTAAGGAAATAAAGGGGTATTACAGTAAATGATTAGCGATGAAAATAAAAAAATTATAATGAATGCCGTTCGCGATATCCTTGTTGCTGTGGGCGAAAACCCTGAAAGAGAGGGTTTGAAGGAAACGCCGAAAAGAGTTGCGAATATGTACGAGGAGCTTTTTTGCGGGCTTCATGACGACCCTAAACGCCACCTGAAACTCTTTGATGAAAAATCAAACGATGAGATGGTAATAGTAAGGGATATTCCGTTTTCCTCAATGTGCGAGCATCATCTTCTGCCCTTCGTCGGCAAGGCGCATATTGCCTATATACCGAGCGATAACAAGATTATAGGGCTTTCAAAGCTCGCAAGAATAGTTGATAACTTTGCCAAAAAGCCTCAGGTTCAGGAGAGGCTTACTCACGATATTGCGGATTTTTTAAACGACAATCTTTCTCCCCAGGGCGTTGCGGTAATTATTGAGGCGGAGCATATGTGTATGTCTATCCGCGGCGCAAAGGCGTCGGGTTCAATTACCCAGACCTCAGCGCTAAGGGGAAATATGAGAACGGACGCAAAAACAAGAGCGGAGGTATTATCATTATTAATGAAATAATAATGATAATTCGGAATTCGGAAAGCGGAATTCGGAATTTCGGGCGCTGCGCACGGCATTTTTATTAATTCTTAATTCTTAACTCTTAACTCTTAATTCTTATTTTTACTACGGCAATTATAATTATGATTTGGAAAGCAAGAAACAAAGAAATTGAATACGGCAATAAAGCGGTAATTATGGGAATAGTTAACCTTACGCCCGATTCATTTTCAGACGGCGGAAAGTATACCGACGTAAGTACCGCTGTTTCTTATGCGCTTTCGCTTTCAGAGGACGGCGCCGATATAATTGACCTCGGCGCGCAGTCTACCCGCCCGGGATATACGGAAATTTCGCCCGACGAGGAGTGGGAGCGCCTCGGGGATACTCTTTCGGATTTGCGTAAAAAGACGGATAAACCTATTTCCGTTGACACCTATTTTCCCGCCGTTGCAAAAAAAGCACTCTCTGAGGGTGCGGATATTATTAACGACGTGAGCGGAAACGTTTCGCCCGAAATGGCTGAAATTATAAAGGAATACGGCGCGGGCTGGGTAATTATGCACAGCGGCAGCGGCTCAGTTTACGAGGTTAAGGCTTTCTTTGAAAATTCTGCTCTGCTCGCTGAAAAATACGGCATAAAAAAAGAGCAGCTCTGCTTTGATATGGGCATAGGCTTTGGCAAAAGCTATGAGCAGAACCTTGAGCTGATTGCAAATATAAAGGAATATAAATTAAGTGGTTTTCCGCTTCTTCTCGGCGTTTCAAGAAAACGCGTTATAGGCGCTGCGAGCGGCGAAACTGAGCCTGAAAAAAGAATTTCAGGCAATATAGCAGCCGATACGGCGGCGCTTTTCGGCGGAGCGGACATATTCCGTATACACGACGTAAAAAACGAAATTAAGGGCATAAGAACGGCACAGGAGCTTAAAAAATGGATAAAATAACTGTTAAAGGGCTTAAGCTTTTTGCATATCACGGCGTAAATCCCGAGGAAAAGGAAAACGGACAGAGCTTTATAATCGACGTTGATTATTACCTTGAGCTTGAAAAACCCTGCAAAACCGATAACGTTGAGGATACGGTAAGCTATGCAAAAGCTGTAAAAATTATACAAAAAGTATTCACGGAAAAATCCTACGACCTTATTGAAAAAGCCGCAGAGGTCATTGCGCAGGCGCTTCTTTCTGAGTTTAAAGAAATTCAGAAGGTGAAGGTTACCGTTAAAAAGCCCGAGGCGCCCGTCAAGGCGGAATTTGACTATATGGCGGTTAAAATTACGAGGAAAAGAAAATGAAATTTATTATAGGCGCGGGAACTAATATAGGCAACAGAAAAGAAAATATTGAAAACGCTGTTGAGGCGTTTAAATTAGTGCCTAAATGCGAGGTTTTAAGAGTTTCAAAAATCTATGAAACCGAGCCCGTAGGCTATGATGAGCAGGATAATTTCTATAATATCTGCTTTGAGGTTGAAAGCTCGCTCACCCCTAACGAAATGCTCGGCGTCTGCCTTGGAATTGAGGCGGGCTTCGGCAGAGTAAGGGAGATAAAAAACGGGCCGAGAATACTTGACCTCGATATAATTTTAGCAGAGAGCAGCGCGGTTAACACGGCTAATTTAACCGTACCGCACCCGAGATTTTTTGAGCGCAGATTCGTTTTAATTCCTCTGCTGGAGCTGTTTCCCGACGGCAAGGCTTACGGAATAAATTTCAGCCGCAACCTCCTTGGAATAAAAGGACAGGCGGTAAAAGAAGTATACTGAATGTATAATTGATAATTGACAATTGATAATTAAGGGTTAAGAATTCCGAATTCCGCTTCCCGAATTCCGAATTAATATAATAGCCGTGCGCAGCACCCTGAATTCTTCATTCTTCACTCATCATTCTTCATTAAATAAAAAGCCGAGAACTTTCGTTCTCGGTTTTTTTACATAAAGGACGAGATTGCGTCAACCATTCCCGCAACCTTATTGGCGGTTTTTTTAACCGCTTTTTTTGTTGATGAAGGGGCGGATTTCGTTCCGCTCGCCATTGCAAGCGCCGAGCATACTGCAAGCGTTGCGCCAACGCCCTTCATTATCATTTTTGACGTTGCTGTTTTCATTTTTTCTCCTCCTTGACCAAAGGGTCAGTAATAGTATTAGAAAAAATGAAGATAATAAAATTGAAAAATTATTCTATTTTATTTTGATATATTTTGTTGGCGCATAGAGAAAATCAAGGTGAATTTTTTCCATAACCATTGCGGCGATTATAGGAAGGATGAAGCTTGCCGCAAGCCCTGCGCCCAGGTGAATTATAATATTTGTAATTCCGATTTTCAGCAAAACGGAGCGCACTCCCGCCGCAAATATAGTATGCATAAGAAAAACGGGCATCGTGTATTTTGCAAGGAACGAAAGTGCCTTCGGGTTTTTCTCTCTGTCTGACAGCTTGCCGATAAAGGAGATGATTCCCGCGCAGGCGAGAAAGCCGAAAAAGAGGTTGTAGCCGCGGAAATAATAGCGGTTGTTAATAACGAAAAGTATAAGAAATACAAAGATAACAAAGAGCAGGCCTCCGCTTTTTGTAAAGTACCTTTCAAGCCTGAAATGCGCCGTAAACATTCCGAGAATGAACCACACCGCGTTATAGCGGACAACCGTAATTATATGGTCAAAATACTGCGGAAGGTAGGTTGGCGGGAAGTAGTCAAAAACCATAAACAGCGCAATTGCAATAATAAGCCGTATAACCGCGTCAGCGCCGTTTTTCATTATCGGATTAAGAACGAAAAAGATAAATAAAACGTAAAGAAACCAATACGGAGCTGTTCGGGCGGAAATGAGAAGGCTGATAAGCCCCTTGCTGTTTACGGAATTTACAGAGGAGGAAAAAATTATCTTTAAAACATAGGTTGCGCTGACGAAAACAACGTAGGGAATTCCGAGAGCGAGCAGCTTTTTCAGTATATTTTTTGAATAGTCCTTAAAATCCTGTTTTACCGTCATTCGCTGGTAAATAAAGCCCGAGCAGATAAAAAAGAGCGGAACGTGGAAAAGGTAAAGTATGCTTACAAAGGTTTCGGGATAGGTATTCTCGGTAAATATCCCCGCGTCGTACAGTCCCATAAGAAGATGGCCGAGCGCAACAAAGAAAATAGCTATTATTTTTACGTTATCAATAAAGTAAATACGCTTTTTTTCCACTGTCTCACCGCCTTTCCCGCTCATTATAACATAAACTCGCCAAATATTAAAGCAGAAATAATAATAATAATATATACAGATACATATATAAGTATTGCAATATACTTTGTAACTGATATAATAGGCATTAAGGAAACTTAAGGAATAGGAAAAATGAATTTAAACGAACTGAAAAAAGGAGAGTCGGCAGTTATTGAGGCTGTCGGCGGAGAGGGTGCGCTCAGGCAGCACTTTCTTGATATGGGCGTTATACCCGGCGCGGAGATAACTATGGTTAAGCTCGCGCCAATGGGCGACCCGATTGAATACCGTATTCACGGCTATGAGCTTACGCTGCGCCTTGCAGACGCTGAACAAATCAGCATAAGCAAAACGAAAAGGAAGAGCGAAAGCAAAACGGATATTTTTCATTATGACAAGGCTCATCCCGGGCTCGGCGAGGGCGGAAAGTATCATAACAAGGCGGAGGAAAACCCGCTCCCTGACGGTACCGTTCTTACCTTTGCGCTCGCGGGAAATCAGAACTGCGGAAAAACAACGCTGTTTAACCAGCTTACCGGCTCTAACCAGCACGTCGGTAATTTCCCCGGCGTTACCGTAGACAGAAAGAGCGGCGCTATAAAAGGCAATCCCGATACTGAGGTTGTAGACCTCCCGGGAATATATTCGCTCTCTCCGTATTCAAGCGAGGAAATCGTTTCCCGAAGCTATATTTTAAAGGAAAAGCCTACGGGAATTATAAATATTGTTGACGCAACCGCGATAGAGCGAAACCTCTACCTTACAATGCAGCTTATGGAGCTTGAAACTCCTATGGTGCTCGCCCTCAATATGATGGACGAGGTCAGAGGAAACGGCGGCTCGATACGCATTAACGAAATGGAGGAGGCGCTCGGTATTCCCGTCGTTGCAATCTCCGCCTCAAAAAACGAGGGTATAGAGGAGCTTGTCAGCCACGCCTTACATATTGCTAAATATCAGGAAAAGCCGCTGAGAAACGACTTTTGCGACGTTAACGACCATAACGGCGCCGTTCACCGCTGCCTTCACGGAATTATGCACCTTATTGAGGACCACGCGCGCGCTGCGGATATTCCCGTGCGCTTTGCCGCAACTAAGCTCATTGAGGGCGACGAAAGAATAACTAAAGCGCTGAAGCTTGATGAAAACGAGGCTGAGTTTGTTGAGCATATTATTCTTCAGATGGAGGAGGAGCGCGGGCTTGACAGAGCGGCGGCGATTGCGGATATGCGCTTTGCGTTTATTAAAAAGCTGTCCGAGGAGTGCGTCGTTCAGCCCAAGGAGAGCAAGGAACGTGCGCGCAGCAAAAAAATAGATAAAATTCTTACGGGAAAATACACCGCCCTGCCGTCGTTTATAGTTATAATCGGCGCAATTTTCTGGCTCACCTTCGGGCTAATCGGAAAATTCCTTCAGGATTTACTCGGGCAGGGGATTGATTTGCTCACCGCCTCCGTTGACCGTATGCTTACCGTATGGCATACAAACGAGGTAGTCCATTCGCTTATAACGGAGGGTATTTTTAACGGCGTCGGCAGCGTTTTGAGCTTTCTTCCGATAATCGTTACGCTGTTTTTCTTCCTCTCTCTGCTTGAGGATACGGGCTATATGGCGCGCATTGCCTTCGTTACGGATAAAATGCTTAGAAAAATAGGGCTTTCGGGCAGAAGTATAGTTCCTATGCTGATTGGCTTTGGCTGTTCCGTTCCGGGAGTTATGAGCTGCCGCACCCTCCCCTCGGAGCGCGACAGAAAGATGACGATTATTCTTATCCCGTTTATGAGCTGTACGGCAAAGCTGCCTATTTACGGGCTCTTTGCCTCCGCCTTTTTCCCAAAATATGCGGCGCTTGTTATGATAGGGCTGTATCTTTTCGGAATAATTATGGGCATAATTACCGCCCTTATTACTAAAAACACCTCGTTCAGGGGCGAGGCGGTTCCGTTTGTTATGGAGCTTCCCAATTACCGTATGCCGAGCGCGAGGAATATACTTCATTTAATCTGGGAAAAATCAAAGGACTTTATAACGAGGGCGTTTACAATAATTTTTATTGCAACGATAGTAATCTGGTTTTTGAGAACCTTCAATTTCCATCTTGAAATGGTTGAGGATTCCAAAAACAGTATTCTCGCCGTCGTTGCGGGCTGGATTGCTCCGATTTTCAAGCCCCTCGGCTTCGGCGACTGGAGAATGACAACCTCGCTCATCACGGGCTTTATGGCAAAGGAGAGCGTTGTTTCAACCCTTTCAATTCTCTTTGGAAGCACAGCGGGAATTACGGCGGCGCTCACAATGCGTTCAGCCGCTTCATTTCTCGTTTTCTGCCTGCTTTATACACCCTGCGTTGCGGCGGTTGCCTCCGTAAAGCGTGAGCTCGGAATTAAGTCCGCCGTAATTATGGTAGTAATGCAGTGCGGCGTTGCATGGCT
Source organism: Ruminococcaceae bacterium UBA3751 (assembly GCA_002371215.1). Lineage (GTDB taxonomy): Bacteria > Bacillota > Clostridia > Oscillospirales > Acutalibacteraceae > Eubacterium_R. The sequence continues at coordinate 73,296 of DFGL01000022.1, forward strand.
GTGCTCGGGAGCGGTTTATATGATTACATCATTATTTGTACGTTAGAAGTGATTTAATGACAAAGCTACTTATAAATATCGTTAAACGCCGAGGCGCCGAAAAGCAGCGCGAGGAGTTTGGTTTACTCAGCGGAAGGGTTGGGATTATATGTAATTTGCTGCTCTCTGCGGTTAAATTCACCGTTGGCGTTCTAACGGGCGCGCTTTCCGTTACGGCGGACGCTGTCAATAACCTGACGGACGCGAGCGTAAATATTGTAACGATAATCGGTACAAGGCTGGCGGGAAAGCCCGTTGATAAGGAGCACCCCTTCGGCCACGGCAGAGCGGAATATATCTCCGCGCTGATTGTTTCCTTTTCCGTTTTTGTTATGAGCTTTGAGCTTGGCAAAAGCGCCGTAATAAAAATTATACGTCCCGAAAGAGTAAGGTACAGCGCGGTTTACGTTGTAATTCTCGCCCTTTCAATCTGCGTTAAGCTCTGGATGGCGTATTTTAACAGCAGGTTGTATGCGATTACGGAAAATCTCAATATGAAAGCCGTTATGAGAGACAGCCTTAACGACTGCGTTGCAACGCTTGCGACGCTCGCGGCGGTAATAGTTTCGGGCAGACTCGGGCTTCTTTGGTTTGACGGAGTTATCGGCTTGGCTGTTGCAGTTTTCGTCTTTTTCTCGGGCGTTTCCGTTTTAAAGGAGATTATCGGCGCGCTCCTCGGAAAGCCGCCGTCAAAGGAACTTACCGAGGAGATTGAAAATATTATCATAAGTAACGATTTAATCCTCGGCGTTCACGATTTGATTGTTCATAATTACGGCCACGAAACGGCTATTGCCTCGGCGCACGCGGAGGTTCCCGCGGATACGGATTTGGTAACGGTACACGAGGTTATTGACAGCGCCGAGCGGGAGATAATGGAAAAGCTCGGAATAAATATCTGTATTCATACCGACCCCGTTGAAACGGATAACGATTTGCGCGACAGGTACAAAACCTTAACGGAAATTATTATCAGCGAATACAACCCCGATTTTTCCTTCCACGATTTCAGGCTTGTTGAAAAACAGGGCAAAAAGGTGCTTTCGTTTGATTTGGTAACCCCGTTTGAATACGAGGGCAGGGAAGAAGAAATTAAAAACGGACTTTGCGAAATATATAATAAACAGCTCCCCGAAACGGAGCTTAAAATCAATGTTGAGCATTCGTATATTTAATTCGGAATTCGGAAAGCGGAATTCGGAGTTGTTGTTATTGCAACGGATTTCTTAATTAAAAAGCACCCCGTGGGGTGCTTTTTTAATTATTTATTATTTATTTTTTCAAGCTCTTTGAGTGTTTTTGAATCGCGCGGAAGTTCGCCGATGTTTACCGTGAATTCGTTTTTGTTTTTCGGCGAATCCTCATAGAAATCATTATTGCCGACTGTTGAGCCTGTAAAATCATACGCCTTTGAGTCTGCGTTATTAAGCTTTTCCGTATCCTCATCCGTCGCGGTGACGATGTAAAAATCCAAGCCGTAATCTGCGCCTTCTAAGTCAGGGTCATCCGAGTAATAGTTAGCGGCGCGTTCGTTCATATCTGCTTTGCAGAGCTCAAACAGCTTTTCGCATTCCTCGCCTCTTAGAGTAGTTGCTTCCTCCTCGGAATACTTAATGTATTCACAGCGCTCAATCTTATAATTAACCGTGTCAAGCAGGTCAAAAACGGTATCGGGGCGGTGCTCCTCTTCAAGCTGCTTAACCCGCGAATGAAGCTCCTCATCCTCTTTTCTGATAAGGTATTCTCTTGTAACAATTTTTCCGTTTTTAAAGAAATAGGTAATGCGGGTATTAATTGCATTATCATAAACCGTTTCGCTTTCGTTTTTGTTGTTTGCGGTTTTTAGAGTCAGCGTGTTGCCTGCATTTTTAGTTTGGTACTGAATTATATCTTTGTTGAGCTGAATAAGCTTTCCGATTTCGTATTTATCGGTAATCTCCATATCGTAAGTGGTATAAACGGAAGCGCGTTCAACCCTCTCGGGAGTCGGAGTATAGGCAGAGGCATAGTTATTACCGATTAAGGCTATTACAACGCTGATTACAGAAGCCGCTATCCACAGGCAAAGCTGCTTTGCGCCGAAAACCCTGGCGCTCTTTTTAAGTACCATTTGCGCCGCAAAGAAGAAAATGAATGCGAAAGCGAAGTAACATATTATGCTCGCCGGTAAGCCGAAGCTGAAAATAGAGGTGAGAATTATATCGGCAAAGGCTCCGCCAAAAATGCTGACGATAACGCTGAAAACGGGTATTTCCGCCTTAAAGGCTACCATATCGCCCGCGCATTCAAGCTTTCTGAATTTATAAAGAATATATGCGCCCAACAAAATCAAAAGCGAAACGCCGATATAAACTGCAAGGCAAAAATAAAACAATTTAAAGCTTTTTTCAGGCGAAGTCTTAGCTAACTCGCCCAAGCTGAGCTTTGCGCTGCCGATTATAGCAAGCGGCGAAAGGCTAAGCGACTTATCGTTCCAAGCGGATGAAACGATACCCAGACCGAAGGTTTCGCCCACCCAGCCTGCAATAGCGTTGAGGGCGAGAACAAACAGGTTGAGTATTCCGTAAATTACGGCGGCGGAAAACATATTGCCCGAAAGCATAACAGCAACAACTGCTATTGAAAGCGCAACGAAAGTTATGCCGAAAATACTTACCGTCTGGAGTATTATAAGGCTCAGCGGCTGCACGCCTGTTTCAAGAATTGAGGGAACGCCCGCCGCAAAGGCAATAAGCTGCGGAACTACCGTAAGAACGTACGCTGCGCAAAAGCTTGTAAAAAACAGCCCTTTTCTTCCAATAGGGAAGCCGTGAATGGCGTTGCATTTGTTCGCATTGAAAAGATAGGAAAAAACAAGCAGCGCCATAACGCCCGCAAACAGCATTCCTATAAAATCGCCCGCCGTACCTATTGTTGCAAAATCATCAATAGCGAGCTTGTTTTTTGCTGAGTAATTATTAAAAATTGTTAACGGATAAACTATAAGCTCTGCAATAAGCAGCGGAGCGGCAAACGGCAGAAACCGAAGAATATCCGATTTAAAAACAGCCTTGCTAAATAAGCATTTGTTTGATTTCATCGTCAACCTCCCCTAACTCATAAATGAAAATTTCCTCCAGCGTCATTGGAAGCTCCTCTATAAAGAGCGGAGCGAGCTTGTTGAGCTCGGATACGACCTCGTTTTTATCGCCCGTTATTATTAGCTCGTATACTCTGCCCGTCTGCTTTTTTCTTAAAATATTGATATTAAGCGGGCTGAAGTTAACCTCGTTTTCAAACGAAACCTGGAATTTAAGCAGCCTTTCCCTTAAATCGTCAAGCGGGGCTTCAACAACTATTCTGCCCTTAAACATAATTCCCACCGTATCGCATACGTCCTCAAGCTCACGCAGATTGTGGGAGGAGATAAGAACGGTAGTTCCGCGCGACGCAACCTCCTGCATAATAAGGCTCCAGACCTGGTGCCTCATCATCGGGTCAAGCCCGTCAACAGGCTCGTCAAGAACAAGGATATCGGGGCGGCAGCTTATAGCAATCCAAAACGCAACCTGCTTTTTCATTCCCTTTGAAAGCCTGCGAACGCTCGCCTTGGGGTTAATGGAGGGAAAGAATTTAGCAAGCTCGTTGAATTTTTCCTCGTCAAAATTCGGGAAAATGCCTTTGTAGTAATTCTTAAGGCTGATTACCGTTGAATTGTGGAAATAAAAAACGTCGTCGGAAATATAAACTATCCGCTTTTTGGCGTTGTTGTTTTCGTAAATAGGCTCTCCTTCAAGCAAAAGCTCGCCGTCCTCAGCGCGGTAGATTCCGCAAAGGGTGTTCATAAGCGTTGTTTTGCCCGCGCCGTTAGGGCCGACAAGACCGTAAACGGAGCCTTTTGAAATATGCATATTTACGCCGTCAAGAGCTCTGATTTTATCAAAGCGTTTTACAGCATTTTTTATATCAATCATTGCGGGTTACCTCCTTTGCGATTTTATCAAGCTCCCGCCTGAGCGCGTCTGCGGAAACGCCGTTAAAAATCAGCTTTGCGGCGTTTGCCTTAAAGTCCTCAAGCATTTGAGCGGTATCTGCTCTTGCTTCATTTTGCGCGGCAACAAAGCAGCCCTTGCCTGTTGCTGTGTAAATATAACCGTCGCTTTCAAGCTCGCGGTACGCGCGCCCGATTGTGTTCGGGTTAATTGCAAGCTCAGCCGCCAGTTCGCGAACGGAAGGCAGCCGTTCGCCCTCTTTGAGCGCACCCGTCATTATAAGCTTTATAAAGCCCTCTTTAATCTGCTCGTATATAGGTAGTGCGCTGCGGTAATTAATGCTTATCATAGTTTCACCTCGCGTCAAGTGTACTAATGCGGTTAATACACTTGTAATATAGCACAGGTTTTTCAGTTTGTCAACAGATAGTTTTTGCAACGCGTATTAATTCAATAAAAAAGAACGGTTAAAAACCGTCCTTTTTGTTATTCTTCTGAAAATTCGTCAGCCTTTTCTTTGGCTAATTTTGCTTTTTCGGCAAGCTCTTCGGCTTCCGTTTTTGCTTTTTCAAGCTCTTTCTTAGCCCTGTCTGCCTCTTTTTTAGCCTTTTCAAGGGCTTCCTTTTTAGCCTTTTCGGCTTCCGCAAGGGCTTTTTCCTTCTTCTCCTCTGCCTCGCGGCGCTTCTTTTCTGCGTCGCGGCGCATTTTATCAGTCTTTTCAAGCACCTCGTTTTTAAGCTTTTCGGCTTCTCTGAGCGCTTTATCCTTTGCCTCTGCTTTCGCTTTTTCTGCTTTTTCAGCAGCTTCGCGCTTTAGTTTTTCAATTTCGCGCTTTGCTTTTTCCTCGGCTTCAAGCGCGTCCTTTTCTGCTTTTTCAGCTTCCCTGATTGCTTTTTGCTCAGCCTTTTCAGTCGCCTCCTGAAGCTCCTTTTCAGCCTTTGCGGCTTTTTCTTCAGCCTCTTTCAGTGCTTTTTCTGCGTCAGCCTGTGCCTTTTCAGCCTTGGCTCCCGCCCTTTCGGCGTTGCGCTCTGCCTCGCGCTTTGCCTTTTCGCGCTTTTTGCTCTCCTCGAACTTTGTTTCGCGCTCAATACGCTCAACCTTGATTTCCTCTATTTCAGCCTCGGTAATAGGCTTTTCGTTCTTCCAGGAGAACATAATCTCGGGCTCTTCAAAAATCTCGTCAAGCTTCTTTATAAACGGAACGATGTCGCCGAAATCGAGCGCCCTGTGGTCAAATACGATAGTAAAGGGCAGCACCTGGCGGATTGCGATTTCCTTTTCCTCGTTTTCGTTCATAACAACAACGGGCTTATCCTGAACGGCGCCTACAGCGATTGCGGCAACCTGCGGCGGAATAATTTCAATAAGCGCCGCAGCACCTCTCTGCTCGCGGTAAACGGAGCCGATGTTTGAAATTGTAATAGAGCCCTGCTCAATATCGTGTTTTGTAAGGCGGTCCGTTTCGGGTATAGCCTCGTATTCCTTTTTAGCCTTGCCCTTCAGGGTTTTAACCTTGTGCTTTCCCGTTTTGGAGCCGATAAGGCGGTTAATTGTCTGGGCGAATTTGCCCTCTTTAAGCCCCGTGATAGTGTTGTCAAGCGAAACGTCAAACATAACCTCGTTGAGGTCTGTATTAGCCATTCGTCTGTTTACGTCCTTGATATATGCAACCATTTCGTCAAGGTTTTTGTTTTCAAAATTATGTAGGTTAATCGTCATCATCTCGCCCGTGGGAAGCACCATAGGCATTGAAATATTTATTTCGCTCAGCGTGTGGATAGCGCCGCGAACGTACTTTCTGTCGAACTCAATGTGCGCGTTCATCGCGGGGCAAGCCTTGAGCCCCTCAACTATAACCTTGAGCATAAGCGTATTGACTGTAACCTTGTTTTCACTGTCAACGCCGTTGTTGAGCAGCTTATATTGCTCCATAAATTCGGTAACGTCCGGCTCGTAGGTATAGGTAACGTGGGGGATGTTCTGCCAGCTTTCGGTTGTCATATTAGCAACAATTTTGCGCTGAATACCGAAATGCTCGGTTTTGATTACATCTTTTCTCTTTTTTGCCATAATCAAACCTCCGTTATAGTAATTGTCTATATTATATATAAACAAAAGCTCTTTGTCAATAATTATCTGTATAAAACAATTATACAGAATGTAATAACAAAAAGAGTTAATTATTAATTACAACCCTGAGATTTTAAAAGCAGAAAAACTGATTTTTGTTTGTCAAACCCTAATTTTCAATTAATTATGTTTTTTTGTCGTTTTTTTGTACATTTTTGCATTTTATATTGACAAAAAAATATTATTTTTTGTACTATCATAAATAAGGAGTTGAAGTTATGAGCAAGAAAAAACGGATAATGACAATTGTTATAACGGTTATCGCTGTTTGTGTTGTTGGGTTATGTGCATATAAAGCATATCCAAGCGTTGCAATAAAACCTGCGCTTGCTGATAAATACGGTTGGAATAAAAGCGATATAAAGATTTTAAAGCATAAAAATGCGCATTATGAACACGATTTTGGTTTTTTCGGCTTAGACGATATGGATCCGCCCATATGGCGTATTAATGAAAAATGGGTGTGCGAGTATAAAGGACGTGAATTCAACGTTGAATATACAGACCGTCAATTTGCAGATGATTATCAGCTTGAGGATATATTCAAATGGTGTACCGAATGGTTGCAGGAAAACGTTGACCCTGAAATTGTAGGTGTTGAAGTATGTTCTGATATTATCTATCACTCAAGTGAAAACAGCTTTGATTACGATTTACCTTGGAACACAAAAAATGTATTTAGTAAAGATGATGCCCAAGCACTAATTCTCGAGCAATCAAAAAGAGAAAATAAAGATGGAATATGTATTTTTTATCAAACTGATGATTTATTTCTCTTTTTCAAGGAAACAATTAAAAAAAGAAGAATAATATATGGCAACGCAAAATACGACGCTTATTGTGAAAGAAAACAAAAAACCTTGTCCTCTTTTTCATATATGCAAGGTGCTGTAATAGCACTTGTTGATGAGCATACTTTTAGCAGAAATTCAAATCCTATTGGAATATGCTCTCAAACTCCATTTTCTCTTGATTTGAATGTAGAGCATTATGTAAAGGGCTTTACAAATAATAAATAGGAGGTTAATAAATGAAAAAAATAGTATCATTATTTTTATCAATATTAATAGTGTTGCCTACCGTAATAACGCACACGAAAACAAACGCAAATGCTTATACATTTGAAAAAGAAGTAAATATGGCATACACTGGTGTTTTATATGATACCAACAATGGATATAGAGAATGCAGACTAAACATTAATAAAATAAACTTTTCAACAACACAGGGGACGGTTCTGTGTACCAAATTTGAGGAGTCGAAATTATGATCAAGAAGAAAAAGATTGCGGTATTCATAATTATATTTGTGTTCTTGTTGATTGGAACGGTTTTTCTTTTAAACTTTACTAATTATTCTTTTGTAAAATCAAGAGCAGTGAATTACCTTTGCGATAAATATGACGCCGACAAGGACGAATTTGAACTTGTTGATTATTTACATTCCGGTTTTCATGAAGAATCAGATGGTGAATGGGTCGATTTTATCAATTGGCATGACTTTTCTTTTGAGTTCAAGTACAAGAATAAAAGTTTTTTCGTAAACAGATATAAGGGTGAGTTTTACGACGATTATCAGATAGATGATATTGAAAAATGGTGTACAGAATGGCTTAAACAAAATGTTGATGAAAACATTGTTTTTATTGGTTTGGATTCTGAAACATTGATTAAATACTATTCAGAAAATAATAGAATAAGCAACAAAACAAGCATAGGTCGAAACAATATAACTAGTTTCATAGAGAAATGTATGTTGATTTCTGTGAGCAATTTTTCTGTGTATGTTTATTACGATGACAATGATACCGTTAATAACAATTCAACATCATATAAAAATGTTGAATTAGAAATGAAATCAGTTTTTAAAAAAGTAGATAAAGTGCCATTAGCATCCTCAAGCCGCAAAAGTGTTGAAATTGAGAGAATAAAGAATGAAAACGGTATGTGGAAAACCTATTATTTTTAATTTGATTTGTTCTGTTTTTGTGATAGACTCAAGAACAGTTATATATAATTATTGGATAGTAGACTATTAGGCTTTGTATGTTTAATAATGGCATTCTATTATAAAAATTCAGTGTATCTGAATACATAAAAGGAGTTAAAAATGAAAAAAGTAGTATCGTTTATTATTTCATTATCATTATTGTTATCATTTTTCATAATAACCTCAAAAACAACTGTTTATGCTACAGAGTTTGAAAAAGATATCAATTATTTTTATTCAGGAGTTATATATGATAGCGTTATAGGTAACAGAAATTGTGAACTTTCAATATACCATATAAGCGATACAACATTTCAGGGACATTTAAAGCTTGACAGTGCGCTTTTAACTCCGGGATACGATATTGATGTTCCCAACACATTAAATAACAATAGAGAAGTAACTACAACTATAACCAGTCATAACGACTATGGATTCAGTTGTTCTATTACAATTCCCAAGCATAACGGAGGTACACTTTTATTATCTTTCAATATTAATCCATTAGACGGTACTGTAAGCGGAGAAATAGCAGGTGAGTTATTAACAATGGGGAATAATAACTTTACAATGACAGGTACAACTGACAAATTCTATGCAGACGGTTTTCCCTATGAAGAAAACGATATGAAAATGTGTATGGATTTTTCATATACGGTTTACCAAGGGGATACTGATTTTGAAGTCAGGAACAATGTAAATTTGTGCATTAGAAAATATAGAGAATCTTATAATAACAATATTCAGGAAACAGAACTAGAAATACACAAATTTGGAACAAACAATCGTGATTCTAACAAGGATGATGTGGCGTTTGCGTTATTAAATCGTAAAAATCCAGATAACTCAATAGACATCATTGTTGTTATTCGTGGGACATTAAAAGACGAATGGCAGGGCAACGTTGAAATAACAGGACAAAGTTATAATCCCATTATTGATGTTCACGATAATTTTGAAAAAGCAAAAGATTCTATAAAAGATGAAATCAGCAATTACTATACTGACTATTGTAACGATTATGACAAAGTTAATTTGATTATTACCGGACACAGCCGAGGTGCTGCAGTAGCAAATCTATACGCAAAATACGCAACGGATGTAGTGAATAACACGCGTGATGTAAATGCTCCTGAAGGAGCCTATATTGACATTCCTGAATTTGACAGCGTAACGGCATATACTTTTGCTTGCCCGAATAATGCGAAAATAACAACTGAGCATTCTGAATCTTACATGAAAAGCTACGATAATATTTTTAACTTTTGGTTTGACTCGGATATAGTGCCGCTCGTTCCGCCAAGAGAGCCTGAGGATGGATGGAATTATTGGAAATACGGTCAATGCTATACAATGGATATTTCCGAATACTATGAAGAAACCTCTATGCACTTGAATATGGGATTATATTCATATAATGTAGAACATACAATTAACAATAATATAAAAAATGAATTGGCTAATGCTTTTTCACAATGGTCATCTGTTGATGATTATTACAACAAAAGATTTGTGATATTACAAAGTTTAGCGCCAAATCATAATGAACTGTCATTACAAGTTGGGGAATATGTTTCTTTATATGATTTTCTGCACACCGGGACGGCTATTTTGGGTTCTCATAAGTTTGAGGTGTTGAGCGCTGTACGGTATTTATCAAAATGCAGACAATTTGACCCTCTGGTTGTATTTGCTTTGTCAAATATATATACAATAAAAACATCACACCTTCCTAATACATACAACGAAATTATAAACACAGGCAATGCGGATTTTTCGGCTTTCGGTGATAGCGGTTTTAGCTTAATTGATTATAATTCATCACGCAATCTTAGAGATGACAACTCAACAAGAAGAATTGATAGAAACCGTAATAATGAAGTAATTTATAATGCAACAGAAGTTCAAAAATTAACGGCAATGGCAAATCATTCAACCAATAACGATGTTTTGGATTGGGATTTGTCCGATCCGTCAAGCTGGGAAGGTGTTACTTGGAACAGTGACGGTAATGTTACAAGCATTGACTTGAAATACAAATGGTTAATAGGTGCTTTAGACTGCTCTAATTTTACTGCACTTACCGACTTGAATATTTACGGTAATTCATTTACATCGCTAAACCTTTCAGGCGATATAGGCTTAACATCTTTAAATTGCGGTTTTAATGATTTCTCTTCAAGCGGTTTAACTTTAACAGATTGTATAGCATTAACCGATTTGTTCTGTGACGGCTGCGGACTTACAACAATTAATTTAAGTACGCTTACTAATTTAGAAATGCTATCATGTTCATTCAACAATTTGATAGCGCTTGATATTTCATATAACACAAGCCTTGAACATATTGCCTGTATTTACAATTATTTGGATATATCTGCTAACAGTACACTTTACACTGCCTTAAATGGTTATAAAACTGCTAATAATGCTTATCTGAATTATTATCCGCAAAGGATTACGGAAAACGCAGTAGTTGATGCCGATGAAATGCAGGCATTAAAAAACTTTGCAAATACGGGTAATAACAACCAAATTCTTGATTGGTTAGACGGAAATGGTGATATATCACTCGAAAAGCTTCAATATTATGCAATATTTGAATATGATGGAACAAAATACAGAGTAGCAGCTTTAGACTTATCAGCTCTTGATGTTACAGGAAACTTGGATTTAGATTCATTTAGTGTGTTAAGAGAATTCTATTGTGAGAATACCGGTATTACTGCTTTAGATTTGTCTGATTGTACAAGCCTTGAAGTTTTAAACTGTTATAACTGCGAAATTGAAACGTTTAATCTTCCGAGTAATATTACAAGCGCTGACAGTCCGCTATACAATCTTGACTGTGAGTATAACCATATTGATACAACTATTTTCACCCAAGCAATAATTGATAACATTTCTTCAAAGGACGATTACGTTCTTGAATACGAAAATCAGAAGTGGGAGGACGATAGCGCGCTTGCGGCTGTTATTGAGTTTTCGCAGGGACTTAACAGCGAGGATTATTCGGAAGAATCCTTTGAGGTTTTAAGCGACTTGCTTGATGCTTATGAGGATTATGAAAACTATTTGTTAACTCAGCAGGATATTGACGATATTACTGCGGAATTCCTTACCGCAGTTTCGGATTTAGAGCCGTATTTAAAACTAAAACTCAGCGGCGATAACGGAACGGTAACAACGGTATATGACGGCGAAACGCAAAGCGGAAACACTCATTCTATTCTATTTGGCGAAAGTGTAACGTTGACCGCAACGCCGGATACGAATTATGTTTTTGACGGTTGGTATGAACGCATAACGCAAAGGGTTTATTCAACAGACAGCACATATACCTTCCCAATGACTACCAACCTTGATTTTGTTGCGCGCTTTGTTAAGCAAAATGCAGCAATTCTTTCCTTTACAAACGACACGGGGCAGATTGTTTCAAAAATTGATAACACACCTACTGAGTGGAATGATGTTACTACGCTTGATGATTTACTCCCCGATGTTCCGTACAAGTTGGGGCACGTAAACGGACGGTGGAATTACATTGAATCAGAGGTGCTTACTGCGTTAAGAGCAGGCACTGACGTAACAATTACGCCCGTTTATGATGAATCGGACTACGTTTACCCCGAAGCTCCGTTACCAGTTGACGGAAATCCTGTATTAAATCTTACCTTTACTTATGACGAAACAAACGATATAGGTTCGTTTATTATGGGCACAGGCTTGCCGCAGAATCTTGATATTGAGAGTATGGGAATAGCGTTCTATTTCAAGAATAAAAACACCTTTGTTCCCGATAATTACATTCTTAACATCAACAACAAAGCAGTCGTAAGCAGGTTTGATAATACAGTACCCGATAACAGATATATTGTTAACGTTCACCGTTTTGCTGAAAAGTACAACTGGTGTGCAAGGGGCTTTGTAACTTACCGCGAAAATGACGTACTGAAAATTGCATATTCAAATCAGATGAATATTACAAACACCGTTCAGAACAACCGCAGAATAGCAATATCAAGAAGCGTTGAAAACGAACTGCCGTATCATATTGACGTTATTGATGACGAGGATTAAAAAAACAGGCTATCTCATTAGTGAGATAGCCTGTTTATGTGTTTTATTAGTCAAATGCGTGGCCGGTTGAGCCGAATACCTTATCGATCTTATGAGAAACAACCTCTTCAATAAGATCTCTTGCGGGAGTGAGGTACTGGCGGGGGTCAAAGTGAGTCGGGTTCTCAGCAAAGTGCTTGCGGATTGCAGCAGTCATTGCAATACGGATATCCGAGTCAACGTTAACCTTACAAACAGCCATTTCGGCAGCCTTGCGGAGCATATCCTCGGGGATGCCGATAGCGTCCGGCATTTCGCCGCCGTACTTATTGATAAGCTTGATATGGTCCTGATTTACGGAGCTTGCGCCGTGGAGAACAATCGGGAATTCAGGAAGCTGCTTAGCAACCTCTTCAAGAATATCAAAGCGGAGCTGCGGCTTCTGACCGGGCTTGAATTTATAAGCGCCGTGGCTTGTTCCGATAGCGATAGCAAGGCTGTCAACGCCCGTTCTCGTTGCAAAATCGTAAACCTCTTCGGGTCTTGTGTAGGATTCGTTTCCTGCTTCAACAACAACGTCGTCCTCAATGCCTGCGAGAGTACCGAGCTCGCCCTCAACAACAACGCCGTGAGCGTGAGCATATTCAACAACCTGCTTTGTAAGCTTGATGTTTTCCTCGTAAGGAAGGGAGGAGCCGTCAATCATAACTGAGGTAAAGCCGCCGTCAATGCAGCTTTTGCAGGTTTCAAAATCCGGACCGTGGTCAAGGTGAAGAGCAATCGGAAGTCCTGTTTCCTCAGCAGCAGCCTTTACCATAGCAACAAGATAATCGTGTGAAGCATATTTTCTTGCGCCCGAGGAGCACTGAAGGATAACGGGAGCCTCAAGCTTCTTAGCGGCTCTTGTAATACCCTGAACGATTTCCATATTGTTTACGTTAAAAGCGCCGATAGCATAGCCGCCTTCGTATGCTTTTTTAAACATTTCGGTTGTAGTAACAAGTGGCATAATATTTTTTCTCCTGTCTCTTTAAATTTGCGGGTATATTATAGCATAGTTGAATTGCAAATGCAATAATAAGGTTTAGGGAATTGATAATTGATAATTAAGGTTTAAAAAATTAAGAAGTAGCGGGTGCAATAACAATAATTTCGAACTCCGAATTCCGAATTAATAAAATGCCGTGCGCAGCACCCGAAACTCTTCATTATTCATTATTCAATATTAACTAAAAAAGGCAGGAATACCTGCCTTTTTAGTTATTTAACCTTAACCTTTTTAACCTTGCTCCATTTTGATACGGTTTTCTTACCGCTTAAAACAGAGTATGCGCGAACGCGTATATAATAGGTTTTGCCGGATTTAAGCTTTTTAATCTTTTTCTTTGTTGCCGTGCCGTTTTTAACGGTCTTTTTCTTTGCCTTCTTAAATTTCTTTGAGGTGCTGTACTGAATTTCGTAGCCGCTGCTGTTTTTGATTTTGCCCCAGATGAGTCTGAAGCCTTTTTTAATAGCCTTTGGTTTTTTCAGCTTTGGCTTTTTCAGCTTAAGCACAAGCGGATTTGTTAAATCGGCTGTGTAATTATTACCGCAGTTCTTGCAAGCATAGGTCGTGTAGCCGCCCTTTGCAAAGGTGGGCTTTGTAACCGTTGCGGTATAAATATGCTCAGAAAGAGGAAGCTCCGTTTTTTCTGTTTCAGCCCCGCAACCCTTGCATTTTTTGTAGGTATAGCCGTGCGTTGTGCAGCTTGACGGGACGGTAATAACTTCGTAGTCGTGCTCGGCATCAAAGGATACTGAGACCTCCGTGCTTCCCGAAAGCGGGATGGGAAACAGATAATATTTTTCGCCCGCGGTAACGGGAACGGTAAATTCGCCTTCGGTTGATGAGGGAGTTTCGTTTTCAATAAGGCGTTTTGAGTTTTTATCTGTAAGAATTATGCCGCAGATTCCGCCCGAGAGCTTTATCGTACAGTTTCCGCTGTGGCCGTAGCTGAAAGAATAGATATTATTATCGCCCGCGGATACCGTAATCGGTTTGCTCGGCGTAATTTCAGCAAACGGGTATTCCGTATCAAGCGCGGAGCATTCCGTACAGATACCGTCTTTAAAACTATGGTTGCCCGTCGGTGAGGTAATATCGCCGGTGTATGAATACCAGCAGTCCTTACAGGTGTATTCCGTATATCCCTCCTCGCTGCAGGTTGGCGGAACGGTTAATGAAACGAAGTTGTGGTCGTGTTTATAGAGCTTTACCCTGAAGGTGCAGTTTTCAAAATCTGCAACGTCAACGGAGAAGGTATAGGTTTTGCCCGCTGTAAGCTCCGCGCAGAGTCTCGCGTTTTCGCCGAGGGCAGAATCGTCATCCTCCGCAATAACTTTCCCGTTTTCGTCAGTCAGCTGAATGAAGGTATCCGCATAACCGAGCGTGTCAAAAACATATGTTCCGTCGGAATCGGGGGTGAAGGTAAAGAGGGCGATGTCGTCACCGGTTGTAAAGGTAACGGCAGTTTCCTCTCCGATGGGAAGCGGAGCGTTATATACGGCGTTTGTGCCCCTGATTCTGTCCCCGCAGTTTATGCAGACCTTGTCTTCATATTCGTGAACGCCTGTCGGCTCGGTGTAATTTTTCTGAAGTTCATCGTAGCAAACCGAACAAATATAAAGGTCGTAGCCGCGCTCGGTGCAGGTGGGAGCAACCGTTTCTTCAAGCTTGTACTTATGGTTGCCCGTTGCTTCTTTGACATCGGTAATTGTATAATCGCCGCATTCACAGTATTTGTAGGTAGCGCCCATTGAGCCGCAGGTTGCTTCAATTTTTTCGGTCTTGTAGGAATGGGCGTGCGCCTTGACGCTGAGCGTTATCGTGGCGCCGTCTCCATCATAATCACCGACAGAGAGGTAATATGTTTTTCCCTGTTCAAAATACGCGGAAAGGCGGAAATTATAATTTGAATCGCTTATATCGTCCGCCTCGTTTATTTCCTCCATCTCAGAGTTGTAGAGCGTTGCGTACGGGTCCGCGCTACCCGTTGATTTAATCGTTTTATAGCCGGTCTTTTCGGGAACGTATTTAAGAATACGCTCTTCGTCCTCTCTTAAATTCAAAGTTACACCTGAAGTCAGCTCAGTGAAGGTATAATCCTCCTTAGCGGCTGAGCAGTAAACACAGATTCCGTTTACAAATGTGTGGGCGCTCGGGTCGGCGGGCACATAGTCATATCTGTAATCTGCTCCGCAGAAGGTACAGCGACAAACCGTATAACCGTTTGAAACGCAGGTCGGTTTGACAGTTTCAACAACATAATTATGCTCGCCCGTAGGCTCTGTATATTCCTCCGTAAACTCGCCGCAGGTGCATGTTTTCTTTACATATCCCGCAGAGTCGCAGGTCGCCATTGTTACAGAGCTTACCGTGAATTTATGCGTATGCTTTGCAAAAGTAAAGCTGTACTGCGCTTTCTTGTCTATCGTTACGGTAAAGGTATAGGTTTTGCCCGCTGTGAGCTTAACCTGTTTTGTCAGCGCGTAGGAGGCTGAATATTTCGCAACCTCTGATTCGCCGTCAGTCATAAGGAAGGTGGCTATGCCTGTGCCCGAACTCCTTTTGGACGAGATTTCATAGAGAGCGCTCTCTTCGGGAGTGAAGGTGAAGCAGGTCTCTTCTCCGCCGTACTGAGCCGCGGCGGAATAGCTTTCGCCAAGGGTGATATCGGTAACGGTCTGAACGTAGCTTTCGTCCTCTTTGCCGCAAAGCTTGCAAACTCCGTTTACAAACTGATGAGCGTCGGGGTCAATCGGTATCGGTTCGTTTGTGCTGTAACCGCAGTTGTCGCTGCAGGAACGGGTAATAACGCCCTCCTTAACGCAGGTTGAAGGCGTTGTTTTTTCCGTCATAGTGTGTTCGTGGTTAACAAGCGAAAAGTAATAGTTTTTTTCATCAAACGAGGTTGAGCCTACAGTAAAGTCATAGGTGTGTCTGTTGAAAAAGAAATATATTTTTTTCTGTGCGTTTACGGGGGACACCTTGTTTCCGTTTTCGGTTACGTTAATGAAAGACCCGACTAACGAGGAGTTGAGCGTATAAAAGCCGTCAGCGGTTGCCGTAAACGAATAGCTGTGCTGCTTGGGATAGGTAATGAATTTTCCGTTTACTGTTTCGCCCAAGTCAAAGCTGTCCGCCGTCTTCTCCTGCTGACCGCACTCCGTACACAGCCCGCCGCTGTAAGCGTGGGTATGGCGCTCTATTGTTATTTTTGACTTTGCACCGGCGGAGGTCCAGGTGTTAATATAGGCGCGGACATAATAGGTCTTTCCCGCCTCAAAGCCGTCAACACAAAGGGAAAGAGATCTGGACATTGACCAGCCTTTGTACTGATTATAAAGCGTTTCGTCAACAGGCTCCATATTCTCATCGTAAACAGAACAGAGAATTCCGTATTTTCCATCTTTTGTATTAATAATATAAGTGCCGCTTTCCTCGGGTACAAAGGAAAAATAATAAAAGGTGTGCGCGTTCGTTTCGGGGTAAAACTCCGCGGCTTCGCCCGCCTTAAGCTCGCCGATTGTTTCAGGCGCGGCGAAAGCGCTGAAATCAACTCCGCAGAAAGCGGAAATAACCATAATTAAAGATAATAATAAACTCAGTGTCTTTTTCATAAATAACATCCTTTCCGTTTTATTATACCATTTAAAATATACTAATTCAATACGGTGCGTATAATATTTAGCATACGGAATCGGCAAAACGTCACAAAAAAGCTCCCGAATTTCGGGAGCTTAAGCCTTATTATCTTATAGGGTTATTTAATTTCAACTACCCAGCCTTCGGGAGCTTCAATTGTACCCATCTGTATACCTGTAAGCGTTTCGTAAAGCTTTTTGGTAATCGGGCCCATTTCCTCCATACCTGAGGGGAAGCAGATTTCCTCGCCGTCGTTAACAATCTTGCCAACGGGGGAGATAACGGCAGCCGTTCCGCAAAGGCCGCATTCTGCGAAATCCTTAACCTCTTCAAGAGTAACCTCGCGGTGCTCAACCTCTAAGCCGAGATATTTTTCGGCAACGATGCACAGTGAACGCCTTGTAATTGATGGAAGGATTGAGTTCGACTTAGGAGTAACAACCTTGCCGTCCTTGGTTACAAAAAGGAAGTTTGCGCCGCCCGTTTCCTCAACCTTGGTTCTTGTTGCGGGGTCAAGGTACATATTCTCGTCAAAGCCGTTGTTGTGGGCGTCAACGATGTTGTGAAGGCTCATTGCGTAGTTAAGGCCCGCCTTGATATGACCTGTTCCTCTCGGAGCAGCTCTGTCAAGATGTGAAACTCTGATAGTGATAGGCTTTGCGCCGCCCTTGAAATACGGGCCAACGGGTGTACAGAATATTCTGAACTGGTATTCGTCTGCGGGCTTAACGCCGATTACAGCATTTGAACCGAACATAAAGGGTCTTAAATAAAGACTTGCGCCGGAGCCGTAGGGAGGAACCCACGCCTCGTTAGCCTTAACAACCTCTTTTACCGCTTCGATAAATTTTTCCTCGGGGAAAACGGGCATTTCAAGAACGCGGCAGGAATCCGCCATTCTTGCAGCGTTGAGGTCGGGGCGGAAGCATACCGTTCTTCCGTCAGCCGTTGTATAAGCCTTAAGGCCTTCAAAACAGCTCTGTGAATACTGGAGAACGCCTGCGCATTCCGTCATTGTAATTGTTGCGTCTTTTGTAAGGCCGACCTCTTCCCACTTGCCGTCCTTAAAGTTGGCAACGTAGCGGTAATCGGTAGGCATATAAGCAAAACTTAATGCGCCCCAGTCAATATTTTTCTTTTCCATTTTTAAGCATCTCCTTTAGCTTTATTATAGATATACAGTATTTATTATATCACTTTAAATATTTTTTTCAATATCTAATTAAGGGGACGCCTTATTGCAGAATTTGTCGGATTAAAACGAATAATAAAAATATGATAAAAATTCATATTAAATTATGAAAAACTATTGAAATTGCGGTTTTTATATGGTAATATGTGGAAGCGGAAAGAAAAAGGGGAAGTGAATTTCTGGGAGGAAACCAATGAAAAACGATGTTAAGGTTCTGATTGCTGATGAAAAGGGAGAATTCGGTAAATCGTGCGAAGAGCAGTTTCAGGAGCTCGGCTACAGCGTAACCCTCTGCAAAAAGGATGGAAACTCGGTAATCAGAGAGCTTGAAACAACGGGATATGACGCTGTTATTATGGACGTCTTTATGCCCGGAGCCGACGGCTTTGAGGTTCTTGAAAAAATCAGCAGCGTACTTGTTAAAAGACCCGTTGCAGTTCTTGTTTCCGCCATCAGCTCCTCCGAGTTTGAGGAGCAGCTTGTAAATGCGGGCGCTGATTACTATTTCATTAAGCCCGTTGACGCTCAGGCCGTTGCAAAAAGAGTTGAAAAGCTCATAAACTGGCAGGCAGAAAAGGGTAAGCGCAGCAAGCCTTTTCGCACAGGTAATCTTGACGTTATTATTTCCGATACGCTTTGCAAAATCGGCGTACCCGCTCATATTAAGGGATACCAGTACTCGCGAGCGTCAATCAAGCTTTGCATAGAGGATGAGGAAATGCTTTCTGCAGTAACAAAGCTATTGTACCCGACGGTTGCAAAGCAGTTTAAAACAACGCCGAGCCGCGTTGAAAGAGCGATTCGCCATGCGGTTGAGGTTGCGTGGAGCAGGGGCGACGTTGAAGTTCTTAATTCATATTTCGGCTTTACAGTCAATGCGCAGAAGGGCAAGCCGACTAATTCGGAGTTTATTGCAATGCTTGCGGATAAAATCCGCTTACGCCTTGACCTTGACCGGATTAACTGAAAAAACCGAGGACGGCGTCCTCGGTTTTTTTAGTGAAGAATGAAGAATGAAGAATGAAGAGTTGAGGGTGCTCGCCGCACGGGCATTATAACGGAGCGTCCGGGGGGCCACTCCCTACGGTAACCAATAATTTTTAACGCTTAATTTTCAATTATCAATTGTCAATTATCCGTTTTCCCGTGCAGCAGGGGTGAGAGGGGCTTATAAATCAGCATTGAGATTATAACGCAGAAAACGCCCTTAATAAGCGTGAACGGAACGTTGAAAACGAGGAGCGACTGCTCAATGCTCTTCATTGAGGGAACTATCGCCTGATAAGCAGCGAGCACCGCCTCCTTCGGCATAAAATTATAATAAAACGGGTAAACGATAAACAGATTTGACGGAAAGCTGACTGCCGCCATACATACTGCGCCGACAACTCCGCCGACGAGAGCGCCCTTCATAGTTTTATTTTTCTTGTAAATAACGCCCGCAATGCCCGCAAAAACCGCGCCGAGCAGGAAGTTTGAAAGCTCGCCGATATAGCCGCTCTGGCTAACTGCAAGGTGGATAACGTTCTTAACGAGGGCAATGAGAATTCCCGCTATCGGACCGTAGGCGAAGGCGCCTAACAGCTCGGGTAAATCCGAAAAATCAAGCTTGATAAAGCTCGGAATAAACGGTATCGGAATTTCAAGATACTGCAGGATAATTGCCGCGGCGGTTAACATTCCGCAGCCCGCTGTTTTTCTTGTTTTTTTCTGTGTTTTTTGCATTTTGTTTTCCTCCTTTTAATCTGTTTCAGACCGCTTTTGGTGCATAGCGGCAAGCCCTCCTGCCGCACTGCGTGCAGCCGCCTTCCTTTACACAAGGGAGGCTTGCGAGGTTTAGCGATTATATTTGGGAAAGAGAAAACCCGACACACAAGGTATCGGGGTAAATACAAGCGTATTATTTCTCTCATCCGGACTTATGCTTAATGCTTGCTTAAGCAATTACCGTCGGTTACGGAATTTCACCGTATCAGTCCTTACCGCAGGGATAAGGAGTCGCGGACTTTACCGCCGGTGGGGAATTTCACCCCGCCCCGAAATTGTTATGAAGGGAAGCCCTTCTATTTCATTATATACAGCAGCGGTCGTTTGTCAATAAGCGTTTTTATATAATGTAATTAATATACAAAAACTTATAATTTGTCTATTAAATATACTTAAAATTGACTTTTTATATATTATATGTTATAACGACTATGTATGCTGTTACAAAAATGTAACATTTTATTGCAAGGGAGATAATACTATCAAGAAGTTATTTTTTAACGTTATAATTTCACTCCTTACGCTTACGCTCGTTTTAGGTACGGGCGCTGTTGCGTTTGCAAACGGTGAGCCCGAGCCTGCACCGTTCGGGGTAAGCGCCGAGGAGCCTGACATAACTCCTGATATTGCCACGCTCTCAAGGATTGAACCTGTTGAGGACGCGGAAAAAAAGAATGATTTTAAAGTTATTGCAGACCATATTCAGCCAAACAGCGCAATGATTAGCTGGAGCGGCAGTGATTTCTATCTCAGCTATACGCTGTGCAGATACAACATCATTTCCGAAAGCTGGGAGGACGTTGTTACTACCGCGGATAAGAGAGTTTACATTGCGGGGCTCAGCGAGGACGTGGATTATAAATATGCCGTTAAGAACAGCGCGGATAAAAAAATCCTCGGTATAGTTGAGTTTACAACGGGCTTAAAGAGAGCAAACGTTACCATTAAGCACCGCTCTTCAACCGCAGTAGAGCTCAGCATAAGCAACGTTGATGAAAACGTTGTAGTTGACGTTTACAGGCGCGAAGAGGGCAAGGAATTCCAAAAGATAGGCGTGTGTGAGGATAAGGCTACCTACGTTGACAAAACGGTTGATGACGCAACGGATTACGATTACACCGTTAAATGCTCAACAATGCGCAACGGTAAGGTGCACAAGAGCAGAAGGGGCGCAATCGCTCACGTTAAAACCCTGCTTCATTTCGGTATGCCTACGGGCGAAACCGACGGCGAATGCAAAACCTTCGCATATTATACCGCCGTTACCGCAAGGAGTACTCCGCAGTATCAGCTGCTTAATTCCGAGCAGTGCTATACCGATGAGGAAACGGGAATCCGTATGGTTGACGGATATTACTGCGTCGCTCTCGGCTCATATTACGGAACTAAAATCGGCAACAAGTACCGCGTTACTATTCAGGACGGAGACGTAACTAAAGAGATTAACGTTATTCTCTGCGACCAGAAGGCTGACAGACACACCAATGCAACGCATCAATATGCGATGAATAACAAGGATATCCTTGAATTCTATATTGAGCGCGCAAAGCGCCCTGCGGGAATTGCAGGCGATTACGGCGTTCTTCCTCAGTTCAGGGGTAAGATTGTCGCTATTGAGCAGTACGTTGACGATATTGACGAGGAAACGATTTACGTTGCTAAAAAAGAGGTTGTAGAAAAGGATAAGGCAAAGGAAAAAGCCAAAGCCGAAGCCGAAGCCAAGAAAAAGGCGGAAGAGGAAAAGAAGAAGGCAAAAGAAAAAGAAAAAGCAAAGAAAAAGGCTGAGAAAAAAGAAAAGAAAAAGAACAAAAAAGCAAAGGAAACTACAACAGAGAAGCAAAAGAAGGAAGCAACTACAAAGAAGGAAAAAACCACTGAGAATACAACGGTTGAAATTGAAACCGAAACTCAGAGGGAAACTACAACCAAGAAGGAAACTACGACTGCAAAGCCGGAGACCGAAGAAACTGAAGAATAACAAAAAGGACTGCAAGGATGTACCCTGCAGTCCTTTTTTATTAAGAATTATTCGTTGCAATAAATCTACCGGGTAGTTAACGAATATAAACGGGACGTCGAGGACGCCGTCCCCTACATAATAATTCCGGATTAATCTATTATTGTACTATGCAAAACTTAAAAATTCCGACAAAGTGGAGCGCCGTTCCGAGCAGGATAAAAATATGGAAAATGCTGTGGAAATAGCGCTTTTTTGCTCCCTTTGCGTAGAATATAACGCCTATTGTGTAGGCGAGACCGCCCGTGAACAGCCATATAATAATTTCAAAGCCGTATATCTTATATAAAGGATAAAGAATAAGTATTGCCGCCCAGCCGATTGCAAGGTATCCCGTCATTGAAACCTTGGCGTACGTCTTGAAATCTATTGCGGTAAAGGTAACGCAAACCGCCGTTCCCGCAACAAGAAGAACGCTGATAACGATAAAGAGAATAATACTGTATTCCCGTACTCCCGTTAAAAGAACGGGAACGTATGAACCGAGAATCAGCGCAAATATTGTACAATGGTCAATAACCTGCATAACCTTTTTCGGCATTTCGGCGGTCAGTCCGTGGTAAAGGCTGGAGGCTGTATAAAGGAATATAATGGAAAAGCCGTAAACTATTCCGCCCGCAAGCGCAAAATAATTATGATTCCTTAAAGGATAGATAATACATAAAACGAGCGCAACTAATCCGAAAGCCGCGCCAACGATATGCGTTAAGGTGTTGGCTAACTCCTCGCCCTTGCAATAACCCGGCAGTTTTCTGTCCGCAAGCTTTGTTCTTGACATATAATCGCTCCTTTCACTTTCTGAAGTTATTATATGCCGCAGGAAAAGGCGGCGCAACCTACCGCTTGTTTTTTCACTCTACTAAGAGAATTTTACGCTCTACTCACAGTAGGAATGGCGCTGTTAAGCGGTTTTTAGGGTTGAAATACATATTATAAAGTAGTATAATAAGAAAAAATTAAAGAGCGGGTTTTTTCTGATGACAGAGCAGGAATTCAAAAAAACAGTAGCAAAAAAAATTGCATATTACAGAAAATTAGAGGGAATAACTCAGGGCGAGCTCGGCGAGCTTCTCAATTATTCGGATAAGTCCGTTTCAAAATGGGAGCGCGGCGAAGGGTTGCCTGACGCGTACGTTCTTTCGCGGATTGCGGAGCATTTCGGCGTAACGCTTAACGACCTCGTTAACCCCGAGGAGCCGAAAATCAGCGGCAAGTTTATCAAAAAGCGCGAGTTCGTTCCCTATCTTTCAATAGGGCTAGCGTGGCTTGTTGCCGCAGTGGCATTCTTTGTTCTCGTTCTGCTTCCGTTTGATATAAAAAGGGAATGGCTCGCTTTTATTTACGCGGTTCCCGTTTCGTTTATTATTTCAACGGTTTTCAGCTGCTTATGGTACGGTCTCGTTGCAAGAACGGTAAGCATAAGCGGAATAATCTGGAGCGTTTTTGCCGCGGCGATAATCACTTTCCCCGTTGCAAAGCTGAATTTTCTCCTGATTGCCTGCGCAATTTTTCAGGCGCTTGTAATCCTATGGTTTTATATGATGTACAGAACGAAAAAATAAAACGGGCTTTGCCCGTTTTTATTAATTCGGAAAGCGGAATTCCGAATTGAATGTGTTTCGGCACTTTCAACAAAATCAGCGCTTTCTTTTTGTGCAAAACGGAAAAAGTTGGATTTTTTTCAACTTTTTTCGTTATTTTTTTAGTTTTTTTTGAAAAGACGGAAACTAATATATAGAGGGTCTTTTTAAAATCTATTAATTTTTTGCAATTCAGGGGTTTTTGTTTTATATTCACTTTTCTTTCATCCCCCCTGAGTTAGGCGGCGCATGGTTGAAATATACTGTGCGCTCGCCAAATTAAATTTACAAATAATTAAAAAATTTAGACATATTTTATTTAAAAAGGAGATTGAAATTATGAAAAACATAACAAGTTTAGTACTGTGTGTAATTGTTGCATTAACGTGTCTTATCTCAGGCGGTATATATTCATCTGCTGAGGAAGCAACAAACGATAATTATAAATACGTCGTTATGGATGACGGCAGCATTATGATTACGGAATACTTAGGTAATGATTCAGAGGTTATTATTCCGTCAAAAATTGATGGTAAGAATGTAACGGCAATTGAATTTAATGGTCGAGCTTATACGAAAATCACTGAAATTACCATTCCGCACACCGTCACAAAAGTTGAAGGCTATGTTTTTTCCTATATGGATGATAACTTTATAAATATAAATGTTGATAAAAACAACAAAAAATTATGCAGTATTGACGGGGTTTTATTCAATAAAAAGCAAACCGAATTAATATGTTATCCGCACGGAAGAGAAGATAAAAGCTACAGAGTACCGGAAGGCGTTGAAGTAATTGGGGCATATGCTTTTTACTGTTCTAATTTGAATAGTATTTATCTACCTGACAGCGTGGCAACAATCAAATACGATGCATTTTATAAATCTGCAAACCTAACGGAAATAAGAATGAGCAAAAATCTTAAAACAATTGAAAGCATAGCGTTTGCCAAAACGAAAATACAAAAGCTGTTCCTTCCTCCGAGCGTTAAAACAGTAAAAAGCCTTGCATTCGGCAGAAGTGCAAGTACAGCCAACGCTTTACACAAAGAACCGTTTGTAATTTACGGATATAAAAACAGCTATATTCATAAATATTGCAAAAAGCATAAAATAGAATTCAAGGTCGTAGACCCCGCAGCGCCGAAAAAGACAATGGTAATCGGAGCAAAGGGAAAGATAAAGGTAAACTATAAAAAGGTAAAAAGGGCAAAAGGCTTTCAGGTAAAGGCAGTCAGCGGGAAGAAAAAAACAGTAAAAATATTTAAAACCAAAAAATCTGCAATGAAGTCGTTAAAAGGAATGAAAAAAGGAACGTACAAGGTTAAGGTACGCGCATTTAATACCTATAACGGTGAAAAGATTTACGGTCCTTGGGCAAAGGCGAAGACGGTAACGGTTAAATAAAACAAATAGTGCGTTAACAGTTTATACGGGCGATTTACGAATCGCCCGTTTTTATTAATTCGGAATTCGGAAAGCGGAATTCGGAATTGTTGTAGGATTTAGTGGTTGTAGGGTCGTCGTTTTCAACGGAAGGTTTATTGCAATGGATTTCATAATTCTTAATTCTTAACTCTTAATTCCTAATACTCTTGCTTTTTTCAGAGAAAGTAATATAATAGACTTATGAATATTAATAATTAAAAGAGGAGATGGATTTATGGCAAATGTTAGCGATTATATAAAGAATTACGGAAACATATCCTTTAAGGATAAACCTTTCTGCGACGAGGATAACGTTGCAATGTGTATGAGCTTTTATATGCCGCTTGACAAGGTTGTTTCCCCGTCTTTTGACGAGGAACCGAAGCCTTTCGGTATTGCCTGCAGAGAGCTTTTTGCTTACAGAGGCAACAAGCATAAGCCCGTTGGCCTTGTTCTTGTTAAGGAAATAAGCCGGCTTTTAATGGATATGGCGGCGAGAAAGCGTTTTTCCGAGGTTAAGGTTTTGGCGTGCACGGATAATTTCAGTAAGTCGCCTGCCGTTCAGTTCAACGCCGGAACTTTCCTGCTTCCGAACGGTGATATAGTTGTTCTTTTCCGCGGTACTGACGATACGCTCGTCGGCTGGAAAGAGGACGTGGATATGCTCGCTTCCGACAGCGGTATACCCTCTGAAAAGCTCAGCGTTGATTATCTTGCTGAGGTTGCAAAGCGCTTTGACGGCGATATTATCGTTTGCGGGCACTCAAAGGGCGGATACGTTGCTCAGTACGCAGTTCTGAACTCTCCAAAAGAGGTAAGGGACAGAATAAAGTATCTTTATAATAACGACGGACCGGGCTTTAAGAATTACGATTATCTCGGAAGCGACGTTTATAACGAGCTTTTACCGCGGTACAGACACTTTATTCCGCAGTCTTCTTTCATCGGTATGATGCTTATGCACGACGATGATTATACGGTTGTTAAGAGCAACGGTTTAATCGGACCGCTTCAGCACGATTTGCGTACCTGGCAGTTTAAAGGAGATAAGCTGATAACCTGCGACGACGTTTCCGCAGTGGGTAAGGTTACAGACCTTGTTTTTCACGATTTAATCAGAAGTCTTTCCGAAGAACAGATTGACGCTGTTGAAACTGCGGTTGGTGAAATATTTGAGGCAACGGGACAGCGCGGCTTGCTTGACGTTAAGGAAAATCTGGTTGAAGCGTTTAAGGGCGGTCTTCTTGCTGCAAGAGGACTTGACGATGATACCAAGTCCGTACTTAAAGAAACCGCAAAATCAGCGGGCAAGTATATTAAGGAAGCAACGCAGACCGTGCGCAGCGGCGAATTTAAAACAGTAAAAGAGAGAATTAATTAAAAAAACGGGTTAAGGCGGCAAGCCTTAACCCGTTTTTTTTTAATGAAGAATTGAGAATGAAGAATTAAGAATTATCGGTTGCAATAATATAATCGGGTGCGGGTGACCCGCCATCAATTCCGAATTCCGAATTCTATTTAATGAATACCGAAAGGCCTACGCCGAGGCCGCTTACAGCCATTAACACCGCAAGGATGATTGCGGTTATTTTTACCCATTTTCTCTGCATAGCCTTCTCCTTATTTCATAAATTCATCCGCAGCGGCAATAAGCTTTTCACAGAGTGCCTTTGACTCCGCCTTGCTCTTGCCGATAGCTGTGATATATGCCTTGATTTTAGGCTCCGTTCCGCTCGGGCGAACGATTACCTTGTTGCCGCCCTCAAGCGCATAGGCGAGAACGTTTGATTTAGGAAGGTCAATCGCTTCCTCGCCGCCGTCGGTAAATACGGTTTTGCTCGACTTATAGTCGGATATTGCCTTAACTGCAAAGCCGGCAATTTCCTTCGGCGGTTCTGCGCGGAGACCGTCCATAATGCCCGCCATTTTTTCCATTCCTGCGGCGCCCTCAAAGGTGTAGGACTGAACGTCGTTTCCGTAGTAGCCGAACTCATCGTAAAGGGAATTCATAACGTCAACGAGATTCATACCCTTGGTTTTGTAAAACGCAGCCATTTCGCAGATAAGCATTGAAGCAACAACGGCGTCCTTATCCCTTGCGTGCGTTCCCGCAAGATAGCCGTAGCTCTCCTCAAAGCCCATAACGAAGTCGTCTGCTCTGCCCTCAGCCTCAAGGTTGGTGATAAGCTCGCCGATATACTTAAAGCCCGTAAGCAGATTTTTAAAGGTACAGTTATATTTTTTAGCGATAACTTCCGCTAAATCAGTTGAAACAAAGCTTTTAACAGCTATAGCGGAAGCGGGGAGAGTGCCCATAGCCTTGCGCTCGGAAAGAAGGTAGTTAAGCAGCATTGCGCCTACCTCGTTGCCGCTCATAAGAACGAGCTCGCCCGATTTATCGGGAACGGCAATGCCGACGCGGTCGCAATCGGGGTCCGTAGCAAGGAGAATATCCGCGCCGATAGACTTGTTCATTTCAAGCCCGATTTCAAATACCTGCTTGATTTCCGGGTTCGGGAAGGGACAGGTGGGGAAGTTGCCGTCAGGGTTTTCCTGCTCGGGAACGACGTACACCTTGTCAACGCCTATTCTGTCAAGAATAGCGCGGACGGGTTTGTTGCCCGTACCGTTTAGCGGGGTGTAGATAACCTTGAGGTCCGCAGACTTAACAACGTCGGGGTGAAGGCACTGCTTTTGTACCTCGTCAAGAAATGCGTTGATAACCTCGTCGCCGATATATTCAATTCTGCCGTCGGCAACAGCAGTATCAAAATCAACCTTTTTAATTCCCGTAAAATAGTCAACCTTCTGAATAAAATCATAGGTTTCAGCGGCTTCCTCGTCCGTCATCTGGTATCCCTTCGGGTTATAGCATTTATAGCCGTTATATTTTGCAGGATTGTGGGACGCGGTGAGGATAATACCGCTTGAGGTGTGGAAATACCTTATTGCAAAGGAGAGGCACGGAGTGGGCTCAAGCTCTTCGTAAATATATACCTTGATTCCGTTTGCCGCAAGGATTGAAGCCGCCTCCCGGCTGAAATAATCGCTCTTTATTCTGCTGTCGTAGCCGATAGCGATAGAGGGGTTTTCATAGTTTTTGTTAAGAAAATCGGAAAGGCCCTGAGTAGCTCTGCCAACGGTATAGATATTCATTCTGTTTGTACCTGCACCGATAACTCCGCGAAGTCCCGCAGTACCGAATTCAAGGCTGCGGTAAAAACGGTCAAGAATTTCGTCGTCCTTGCCCTTTATAGCCTCAAGCTCAGCCTTAAGGTCAGGGTCGCCCGTTGCTTTTTCAAGCCATTCGTTATATAAAGCGTTAACGTCCATAGAGATTCTCCTTTATTAAAATATACATTATATATTTTAATCCTATTATTAACTGTTGTCAACAGAACAATTTTTTTGTATAATAAAAGCGGTGATGAAAAATGTTTGCAAAGGTTAAAAGTCAGAGCATAACAGGGCTTAAAGGCTTTGACGTTATCGTTGAGGCGGACGTAAGCTCGGGGCTTCCGCGCTTTGATTTAGTCGGTCTGCCTGACGCGGCGGTTAAGGAGAGCAGGGAGAGAGTGCGCGCCTCAATTAAAAACTGCGGATTGACCTTTCCTATTTCCCGTATAACCGTTAATATTGCGCCTGCCGACGTAAAGAAAGAGGGCGCGTTTTACGACCTGCCTATTCTGCTTTCAATACTTAAAGCGAGCGGTCAGCTCAGGGGAAGCACGGAGGGCTGTTCGTTTATCGGCGAGCTTTCGCTTGACGGGGAAATCCGCAGTGCAAACGGCGTTTTGCCTATGATTCTTCAGGCGAAGGACAGCGGAATAACCTCCGTTTTTGTTCCTGCGGATAACGCGGCGGAGGGTGCCGTTGTTGAAGGAATTGACGTTATTCCCGCAAAAAACGTGCTTGAAATTCTCGCCCATCTTTCGGGCGAAAAGCCGATTGAGCCCGTTAAGAAGGAGCTTGACGAGAGCGAAATTATTAACGACGAGCTTGACTTTTGCGACGTTAAGGGACAGCACGAGGCAAAGCGAGCGCTTGAAATTGCGGCGGCGGGAGGTCATAACTGCCTTATGATAGGTACCCCGGGAACGGGTAAATCCATGCTGGCAAAGCGTATCGGCTCAATCCTGCCCGAAATGACCTTTGACGAAAAAATTGAAACTACGAAGATATATTCCGTTGCGGGAGAGCTTCCGCCGAGGGCAAAGCTTATTGCGCGCCGTCCGTTCAGAAGCCCGCACCATACAATCTCCGCCCAGGGACTTACGGGAGGCGGCGCAAACCCTAAGCCGGGCGAAATTTCGCTCGCGCATAACGGAGTGCTGTTTATGGACGAATTCCCCGAATTTGACCGCAGGGCAAAGGAGAGCCTCCGCCAGCCGCTCGAGGACGGAATTGTAAGCATAACAAGGGCTTCGGGTACCGTAACCTATCCATCAAGCATTATGGTTGTTGCGGCAATGAACCCCTGTCCCTGCGGATATATGGGGCATCCAACGAGGCAGTGCTCCTGCTCGGAGGCGGCAAAAAAGCGGTACCGCGATAAAACCTCGGGTCCGCTGCTGGACAGAATCGATATTCATATCGAAGTGCAGAGCATAGATTACGAACAGCTTTCGGGAAAACAGAAGGAGGAGAGCTCCGCCGAAATCAGAAACCGCGTTAACAGGGCGCGCGCAATTCAGACGGAGCGTTTTAAGGGTACGGGCGTTACCTGCAACGCAAAGATGACCCCGCGCCTTACCCGCAAATTCTGCGTTTTGAGCCCCGAAGCCGACGCGCTTTTAAAGCAGAGCTTTGACAGCCTCGGTCTATCACCGAGGGCATACGATAAAATTCTCAGAATCTCGCGCACTATAGCGGATTTGGAGGGTAGCGAAAGCATTGAGCTTTCCCATGTTGCGGAGGCAATTCAGTACCGCAGCCTTGACAGGAAATACTGGAGATAATTCGGAATTCGGAGTTCGGAGTTCGGAATTGTTGTTATTGCAACAGATTTCGTATTCTTAATTTTCGGGCGGGTGCAGAGACCTGCAAAATAAGGAGGAAATATGGAAAAGTATATTGAAAAAACAATGGAAAACCTTGAAAAAAACGGAATTAAGGCGTTTTACGTTGAAGGAAAAAACGAGGTCGTTCCGCTTATTAAAACCCTTGTTGAAAAAGGGGAAAGCGTATCACACGGCGGGAGCGTAAGCCTTGCTGAGTGCGGAGTTTACGAGCTTCTCAACAACGGCGATTACGATTATATTGACCGCTCAAAGTACGAGGGCGAGGCGGTCAGAGAGGCGTATATTAAGGCGTTCTCCTGCGATACGTTTTTTACTTCCTCAAACGCCGTAACAGAGCGCGGCGAGCTCTATAATGTTGACGGTAATTCAAACCGCGTTGCCTGCATTGTTTACGGACCTAAGCAGGTTATTATGGTAGTGGGCAAAAATAAAATCGTTCCCGATATAAACGCCGCTATAAAGCGCGTTAAGGAAAAGGCGGCGCCGCCGAACTGCAAAAGGCTCGGCATTCCCTCAGCGTGTTCAAAGCTCGGAAAATGCGTTTCGCTTACCAAAGAGGACCCCTTTATGTGCGACGGCTGCGCGGCTGATACGCGTATCTGCTGCAATTACGTTGTTTCCGCAAAGCAGCGCCATAAGGACAGAATCAAGGTAATTATTGTTAACGAGGATTTGGGATATTAAAATATTTAAGAATGAAGAATTAAGAATGAAAAGTTGAGGGCGGGACACCCGCACCCGATTATAAAAGAGCCTTTCCCAATAAATTGTCTGAGCGAAGCGAGTAACAAAAATTCTTTATTCATCATTCATCACTCTTCATTAAAAAAGCACCCCGCAGGGTGCTTTTTGTTTTTATGCTTCAGCCTTCCAGAGTCCGTGGAGGTTGCAGTACGCGTAAGCGGCAACGACCTCGTCGCCTGCAAGCGCAAATTCAGCGCAGGGCGCTCCCGTTGAATCGAGCTCCTTTTTCTGGAAGCCGTTTTTTGTTTCAAGAACTATCCACGCAATGTGGTGCTCCTCCGTCATCGGGTGGTCAACATCCCCAACCTTAACCGTTACGGCGCTGCCGTCAATGGTAATAACGGGAACGTGCTTTTCCGCAGCTGCGTCAACAGAGCCGGGAATTATCTCCTCCATCTTCTGTCCGCAGCACATTACGGGCACGCCCTTGTTTTCCATAAACGCGATAATATTACCGCAATGAGAGCATTTATAAAATTTCATTTTTTATCTCCTTCCTTTTTTGTATTATAATTATATAACGCGGATTGATTTTTGTAAAGCAAAATAGTATAATAACGAAAACGAGGTGGTACCATGGCAGAAAAAGGAACAAAAGAACAGCTGATAGACAGAACGAAAGAAATATTCAAAACCAGCGTTATAGGCATTGCGGCTAACGTTCTCCTTGTAATATTCAAGGCGATAATCGGGCTTGCAACCCATTCAATCGCAATTGTTCTTGATGCGGTAAACAATCTTTCTGACGCACTTTCAAGCGTTATTACGATTGTAGGAACAAAGCTCGCGGGGAAGCCTGCGGACAAAAAGCACCCTATGGGCTACGGCAGAATTGAATACTTAACCTCGGCGATTATCTCTGTAATCGTTCTTTACGCGGGTATAACCTCGCTCGTTAGCTCCGTTAAGCAGATTATTCATCCCGAGAAGCCCGATTACAGCACGGTTTCGCTGATTATAGTTGCAGCGGCGGTTGCGGTTAAGCTCGTACTCGGCTTTTACGTTAAGCGTATGGGCAAAAAGGTTAAGTCCGACGCGCTTGTGGCTTCCGGTACGGACGCTCTTTTTGATTCAATAATTTCCGTTTCAACCCTTGTTGCGGCGGTTATATTTATTAAAACAAAGGTCAGCCTTGAGGCGTACCTCGGCGTGATTATCTCTGCGATAATTATTAAGAGCGGCATTGATATGCTGCGCGAAACGCTTTCAAAAATCCTCGGCGAACGCCCCGAAACCGAGCTTTCAACGGGAATTAAAGCAATCGTACGCAGCGTTGACGGAGTCCGCGGCGCATACGACCTTGTTCTCAATAACTACGGTCCCGAAAACTATCTCGCCTCCGTTCACATTGAGGTTCCCGATTACTTTACGGCTGAAAAAATTGATTCCATAACGCGCGAAATTCAGAAAAAGGTTATGGAAAAATACAGCATTTACGTTTCCGCTGTAGGTATTTATTCGTACAACACGAAGAACGATGAGGCGGCGGCGCTCAGGGATGATATTGAAAAGCTGATTTTTGCCCACGAGGGAATAATTCAGGTACACGGCTTTTATCTTAATACCGAAACAGGTCATATCAGCGCAGATATTGTTACGGATTTCGGCGTTGCGTTTACAATGCTTGATACAATCAGAGCCGAGCTTAAAGAAAAATATCCGCAGTACACCTTTGATATTGCAATGGATACAGACGTAAGCGACTAAAAAAGCGCCTTGGGGCGCTTTTTTAATTCGGAATGGTTATAGGATTTAGGATTTAGGGGTTGTAGGGGTCGTCGTTTTCAACGGAAGATTTATTGCACCCAACAATTCTTAATTCTTAATTCATAACTCTTAATTAAGTATAACCGTTGTGATTGAGTTTTTCTTTGAAACGAGCTCGCCTTTAAACTTTCCGTTATATTTTTCGGCGAGTTTTTCAGTTTGAGTCGAAACAATTATACGCACAGTATCAAAATTGCCGTCGAGGGTTATTCCCTTATTAGTCTCCTCGTTAACTATAACGAGGACCGTTTCGTTTTCGGGGGTTTTAAAGGCGAAGGCGTTGAAATCGTTTGCCTCGTTAGTCGGGCGAAGCCCTATATCGAGCGCCTTTGAGCCAACGGGGATATACTTTGAAAAATGCGCCATAGCCCAGTATCTTTCGTTTATCGTCCACTCCTCAAAATGCTCGCTTCCGCTGAGCATAGCGTCGCTGTAATCGAAGCCGTCCTCGCTGTTAATTGCTATGTTATTAGCCGCAACCCAAGCCGTCCAGCTCGCCGCGCCGCCGTAGATTAAATCCTGCCCGATAATTCTTGCGGTAATCA
Organism: Ruminococcaceae bacterium UBA3751; assembly: GCA_002371215.1. Classification (GTDB taxonomy): domain Bacteria; phylum Bacillota; class Clostridia; order Oscillospirales; family Acutalibacteraceae; genus Eubacterium_R. The sequence continues at coordinate 106,229 of DFGL01000022.1, forward strand.
GCGCGCCTTTAAAATTCTTTGTATGGCTCTTGTTAGGAAGCTCGCACCATTCGCTCATATCAAAGCGGAGCTCGGGGTGAGCGCTTACAAATTCCTTTTTGAATTCGTACCTGTCCTCAACCCTGTCGTCAGCGTGGTAGGAATGGTAAGCGAATATATCGCACGCCTTCATTATCGTTTTATCCGCAAGGATTGCTTTAAGATACTTTTCATTGTCGCCGAGCATTTCGCCGCTTTCGGGGGTATAAAGCGTAACGGGGAGCTTTCTTCTTATAATCTCCTCGGCAAAGAGGTGAAGTATTTCAACAACCTCCTCGGTTTCGTAGTGGCAGCCCTCCTGCCAGACGAGAGAGCCGCCCCATTTCCACTGCGGCTCATTAATGGGGCTTATGTACTTAACGGGGAGCCCTTCGTTTATAAAGTGCTCTGTAATATCAAGAACGTAGTCAACGAACTTTTTGTAATTCATCTTCGGGATGTTGCAGGTATGGTACAGCAGGCTGCCCGACGCCTGACCCGTTGAAGTATGACTGTAATGCGGGGAGTTGCAAAACAGAATAAGGGTATCAACGTTGCCTTTTGCAAGGCATTTTTTCATCATTGTAACGGCGTTTTTATCCCTGTTGAAATCCCAGAAGGAAACCTCGCTCTCCCTGTCGTAAACAAGGAAGCTTTCCGTTCTGCGCCAGGGGTTTTCAACTCTGCAGTTATCCTCGTCATAGCCGCCGCCGATATTGTAGCGGTAAATATTGAGCTTCAGCCCGCTGTCTCCGTAAAGAAGCTCGGCAATTTCATCTTGTGTTTTCTCCTCACCGCAAGCCTGAGCCCACCAGCAAGCCGACGTGCCGAAGCCGTAAAGAGTCTGCATTTCCTTTGCTGAACCGAGATATAGCTTCATATTAAAACCGCCTTTACTTTTATTTGATTTTAGTATAAAATGTTTTAAAGAATATGTCAACAAAGGACGGAGAAAATGGAAGCTAAACCGAAAATTCGGCTTATAGGCGTTGACCTTGACGGCACGCTTTTAACCGACGAAAAAGAGCTTTGCAGCGGATTGGAAGAAACGCTGAAAAAAGCGAGGGAAAACGGAATATATATCGTTCCCGTTACGGGCAGGCCGTTTCAGGGCATACCCGAATGCGTCAGAGGGCTTGACGTAATAGATTACGTTATCTGCTCAAACGGCGCAAGCATAATTGATGCAAAAAGCAAAAAAAGGCTTTATTCCTTTTCAATGTCTAACGAAAAGAGCAGGGAGGTATTCTCCGTTTTAAAGGCGGCGCGCTGTATCTTTGAGCCGTTCGCGGACGGGGTCTGCTATACGGAACAGGAAATTCTTGATTCGTATATAGGCTATTTTAAAGGCTCGCCCGTGGAGGAATATCTCCGCTCAACGAGGGTAATCTGTAAAAGCATTGAGGCTCTGTTTACCGAGGAGGGAAAGCAGGCGGACGAGTTTTTCGTTATGAGCGAAAACAAAGCGGAACGCGAAAAAATAACCGCCGCTCTTGATAAAATCGGCGGCGTTCAGTACTGGTTTTACGACGACAGGTATATTGAAATAACTAAAGAGGACTGCGATAAGGGCGCGGCGCTTAAAACGCTCTGCCGCCACCTCGGTGTTTCTGAAAGCGAAACAATGGCTTTCGGCGACGGGGATAACGACCTCTCGTTTCTCGCCGCGGCGGGAGTATCCGTTGCAATGGGCAACGCGCCCGAGCGCATTAAGGAAAAGGCGGATATAATCGCGGATACGAACAACAATAACGGCGTTGGGAAAATGATAGAAAAAATATTAGATAATTAAGAATTGAGAATGAAGAAATAAGAATTATCTGTTGCAATAAATCTTCCGTTGAAAACGACGACCCCTACAACCACTAAATCCTAACCCCTGAATCCTAAATCCTACAATAATTCCGAATTCCGAATTAAAAAAGCGCCCCAACGGGCGTCCTACATAAAGAAGGCGGCTGAGTAAAAACTCAGCCGCTCTGTTTTTTATCTCAACAAATCAGAAGTTGTCTGGCTGTTGACCGTCGTGCGCAAGCCATTTACATTCCGTTAATTCCATATTTGTAAATCTTGCTCTGAATTGTCCGATTCATAATCCACTTACTAAGTCAAAAGAAAAGCAAGGAATGATTTTTCACTCCTTGCTTATTTTTACTTTATCAGTTTTGCGACATCTTTTGGTTTTATGAGTTTTCCTGATGATACAACCTTTTCATCAATTACAATAGCCGGCATTGACATAACACCAAAGGTCATTACCTTTTCCATATCGGTAATATATTCTACCTCGGCGTTAACTCCACTTTCATTAACTGCCTTTTTCACATATTCATACTGTGTATGGCAGGTTTTGCAGCCTGAGCCCAATACTTTGATATTCACAATTTCACCTCCTAAATCAGTAATGGTTGAATAAGATTAAATATATATCCTACAATGATGATTCCAACTGTGCATATTCCAATGAATATGCCGAGCAACTTCGGCTTGATCGCCTTACGAAGCATTATCATTGACGGTAAGGATAATGTTGTAACTCCCATCATAAATGACAGCACAACGCCGAGCAAGGCGCCCTTTGCAAGTAATGCTTCTGCAATAGGTATTGTTCCGAATATATCTGCATACATCGGTACGCCGGCAACGGTAGCGATAATTACGCCAAAAGGATTGTTGTTTCCTAAAGTGGACACAATAAATTTTTCGGGTATCCAGTTATGAATAACAGCGCCGATACCTACGCCTATCAAAATATACGGTGCAACCTTTTTCAAGGTTTCCCATACCTGCTCTCTTGAGTATCTCAACCTATCTTTGACTGTTAACTGCTCCTGCGGAATGTCTATTGCTTTTGCATTTCTGATAAAGTCCTCAACCTGATTTTCAAGGTGTAGCTTTTCAATGATTGTTCCGCCTATAACTGCTATAATCAGTCCTACAATCACATAAGCAAAAGCAACTCGCCAACCGAAGATACTCATAAGAAGAACAAGTGAGCCGAGGTCAACCATAGGCGAAGAAATCAAAAAGGAAAATGATACACCAAGCGGTACCCCCGCACTTGTAAACCCGATAAATAACGGAATCGAAGAACAAGAGCAAAACGGCGTTACCGTACCAAGCAGGGCAGCTATAACTCTTGCGCCGAGTCCGTGATATCTGCCGAGTATTTCCTTTGTTCTTTCAGGTGGAAAGAAGCTCTGAATATATGATATTATGAATATTAAAACGCAAAGAAGTAAAATTATTTTGATTATATCATATATAAAGAACTGAACGCTGCCGCCGATTTTTGTTGCTGTATCGAGACCGATGGCGTTAAGCAGTTTTGCAATCAGATTTTCCAGCCATTTCAAACCGAGGACTTGATTTTGAATGAAATCCCATATGTTTTTAATCGATGTCATAGCTTCAACCTTTCATTTACACATTGAAATATATCAATGTGTAATGTCTTATATCAGCCGTGCAATCGCACGGCTTGGTTTAACAACACTTTTCGTTTTTGTCAGGCAAAACGCATACAAGTTCGGTTAAGATTTCTTCTGCTTTTTTTGCCCCGCTTTCATCAATTGAATAGTGAATCCATTTGCCCTCTTTTCGTCCTTTTACGATACCGCTATCGCAAAGTATCTTCATATGGTGGGAAAGCGTGGGTTGCGTGATATTCATATCCTCAAGAATAACGCAGGCGCATTTTTCACCTGTACGAAGCATTTTTAGTATTTTTATTCTATTCTCATCACAAAGCGCCTTAAAAATATCAGCAGCTCTTTTTTCACCCATTCTCATTTTACCACATCCATAGATAATTATCAATGTGTATTATACCATACATATTGATATGTGTCAATGTGTTATCGAAAAATTGTGTATTAGAATTAGACAACTCCCGATTTATTTGTTTCATTATACCACGGTATTCAGTAAAGAGCAAATATGTGTCACAGACTGTAGCGAGCATAGGATTTGTAAAGACAAATCCGGAAAAGAAAAAGGCTTCCCCTTGAGGGGAAGCTGTTGAGCAAAGCGAAACTGATGAGGTGGAATATCAGTGACAATTAAAACCTGCACCTCATCCGTCTTGCCTTCGGCAATCCACCTTTTGCTCAGCCGCAGACGGCTCACCCTCTGTCAGCTATGCTGACATCTCCCTCACAGGGAGCACCTCAAGGGGAAGGCTTATTTTTATAAACTTCTTTATGAAGAACGCCCCAACGGGTGCCTTTTTATTTTGCGGGGTGTTTTTTTCTGTAAATTATCATAAATATCATTCCGATAACGCCGCCGATTGAGTTCATCATCATATCGGTCATTGAATCAACGAGGCCGAGGTAGCCGTATTCGTTTCTGAATTTTGAAAGGTTGTACATAGCCGTTTCCGCGCCCTCTTTAGCAAGCTGGAGGTTTGTTCCGTGGACGGTGTCCATAATAAACTCGTAAAACTCCCAGCCAACCGCTATGGTACAGGCGAACATAAGCGAGAACATAGCAGAAACGGTAATGGCGCAGTTACCCTTATCCTTTTGTATTACGTTGGAAAAATCGTAGGCAAAAACGGCGCAGACGATTCCCGAAAAGCAGTGCATTGCCTCGTCATACCAGCTGATTTTATCAAACCAGCAGAAATATGAGCCGAAAAGAATACCCATAAGAATAATGAAATTAAGCGCCGTCTGGCTTATCGGCGGAACGTCCTCAATGAACGAGCCGTTGCCGAAAACCTGAAACATATCCCATAAATGGGAGAAGATGAAAACAAAAACGCTCTCAAAGCCCATTACCAAATCGCCGTGAACAAATGAATAGGTCGCGCAGCAAATCATTGCTATCCTGACTATTATCCAGAAGGCGAGCTGACCCTTAGGCACCTTATCAAGCGGATATTTTTTTACCTTATAAGTCATATAACAACCTCGTTACGTTAATATGATTATATTACCACAACCTGCGTTTTTTTCAATAGTTTTATTAAAAAAAGGCAAAATATAAAATAATTATAAATAAATTAGACAAATGTTTGTTTTATGTTAGGGTTTATGTATAATATAGTAAAAATTTAAAAGGAGAAATTTGTTATGAATAAACCGAATGCGCCGTGGCTTAAATTTTACGGCGATATTCCCGAGAGTATTGACTATCCGCAGGGCTCTATGTACGAGGCTATAAAGCTTGCCTGCGATAACAATCTCAATAATAACGGCGGATACAAAAATACCGCATACGTTTTTCAGGGAAAAAAGACCTCCTATAAAGAATTTTTCAGAAATATTGACACCGTTGCAAGAGCATTTAAGGCTATCGGAATAGGCAAAGGCGACAAGGTTACTATCTGTATGCCTAACGCTCCGCAGGGCGTTGACGCTTTTTATGCGCTCAACAGAATCAGCGCCGTTCCCGCAATGATTCACCCGCTTTCCGCAGAGGGTGAGATTAATTTTTACGTTACCAATTCAAACAGTAAGGCAATAGTCGTTCTTGATATGTTTTACGAAAAGGTACTCAGAGCGCTTGAGGGCGTTGACTATCCCGTGAAGGTTATCGTTGCAAGGATTAAGGACGCGCTCCCGTTCCCGCTTAATATGCTCTACCCGCTTACCGTTAAGGATAAGCCTGCTCCGCTCCCCGCGGACAATGAGAACGTTATCAGCTGGAATGATTTTATTGCAAACGGAAGGAGCGTTAAGGAGCTCCCCGAGGAATTTCCGAAGAAGGACGACACCGCGGTTATTCTTTTCAGCGGCGGTACAACGGGCGTTTCAAAGGGTATTGAGCTTACAAATATGAATATGAACGCTCTCGGCTACGAGGTTCAGGCAGGCGCAGGCTTTACTATGGAGGGGCTCAGAATGTTCTCCGTTATGCCTCTTTTCCACGGCTTCGGCCTCGGCGTCGGCGTACATACGGCGCTTACAGCGGGTGCAACCTGTATTCTCATCCCTCAGTTTACTATCAAAACCTACGCTAAGGACGTATTAAAATATAAGCCGAACGTTATTGTCGGCGTACCTACTCTTTTTGAGGCGCTGCTCCGCTCCGACGGGTTTGCGGGCGCGGATTTATCCTTCCTTCGCGGAGTTTTCTGCGGCGGAGATTCGCTCTCCGTTGAGCTTAAAAAGAAGGTTGATAAGTTCCTTACCGAGCATAATTCAAAGGTGCAGATTCGCGAGGGCTACGGCACAACGGAATGCGTTACCGCCTCCTGCCTTACGCCTTACGATTATTTCCGCGAGGGCAGTATCGGTATTCCGTTTTCGGACGTATTTTACCAGATTGTTGACCCGAAGAACGATACGGAGGTTCCCTACGGAACCGAGGGCGAAATCTGTATCTGCGGGCCTACCGTTATGAAGGGCTACCTTGATAATGCGGCGGAAACCGCTTCAACTCTGCGTACCCATGCCGACGGCAACGTATGGCTCCACACGGGCGACCTCGGAACGATGGATGAGGACGGCTTTGTTTACTACAAGCAGAGGCTTAAAAGGCTTATTGTTGTTTCGGGCTTCAATGTTTATCCCTCTCAGGTTGAAAACACGATTGACGCCCACCCGGACGTACTCCTCTCCTGCGCTATCGGCGTGCCGGATCCGTATAAAATGCATAAGGTTAAGGCGTTCGTCGTTTTAAGACCGGGCGTTGAGCCGAGCGATAAGATTAAGGAAGAAATCCTTGAGCATTGCAGAAAGAATATTTCAAAGCACGCAATGCCGCGCGAAATTGAATTCAGAACAGAGCTTCCGAAAACTCTCGTTGGCAAGGTTGCTTACAGAAAGCTTGAGGAGGAAGAGGAAGCAAAGCTTAAGGCTCAGGAAGAAAAAGAAGATTAATTAATTCGGAATTATTATAGTGGTTAGTGATTAATGATTAGTAGTCTTGTTGCAACCAACAATTCTTCATTCTTAACTCTTAATTCACTAACCCCTATATCCTAACCCCTAAACCCTAAAAAAGGAAGGCAGAAGCCTTCCTTTTTTATTGATTATTTCTCATATTTGAAATTACGGTATTAAAACTGATTTTGTTGAATTTTGAAATAATGAGATAAATAATTATTGCAAGAATAATTGCAATCTGTACCGCCGCGAAGGCATAGCAAAGTCCCGAAATAATGCCGGTGCTTTTGCCGAAATTTCTCATCGGAACAGCCGCCTCGCTGCTCTGAGTACCTACAGCCGCGGTGTTGAGCGAAAGCTCGTTGCCGCTTTCCGTTGAGGTGTTCTTCTGCGGAGCGTTGCCGTTTTCAGAGCTGCTGCCTGAACTGTCGGGCGACTGCTGTGAATTGCCGCCGTTTTCCGATTTGTCGGGAGTCTGCTGAGCGCTGTTGCCCTGAGAATTGTCGGGGGATTGCTGCTGAGCGCTGCCGTTATTGTTGTTTTGACCGGGTGCTTGCGGTATATCCTTTTGGTCGGGCATTTGCTGCTGAGCGTTACCGCCTGCGCTGTTTTGGTCGGGCGACTGCTGTGAATTGCCGCCAAAGCTGCGATTTCCGTCGGGCATTCCGTTTCGTTCACCGCCGAAGTTTTCGAACGGGCTGCCGTTTTGCCTTTGCTCACCGTTTTGTGAAAACTCGGGGCGCGATTGCATTCTTGCTCCCGTTCCTGCGTAGCTTATTGTAACAGCGCTTGTTCCGATAAGCACTGCAGCCATACCAATCATAATTACGTTTTTTACTGACTGTTTCATTTTTGTGTCATCTCCGTTTTAGTTTATTCCTCTCTCGAGGTTGACTAAAGCATAAACCCGAAAAATTAAACGGAGATTAAACCGAAAAAACTTTTTGAAAAACGTTTTATGTGAACTTATACGTTCTGATATTTTTTGAGATATCCGCTCCGTCCTGAATATAGCGGAGAAGGATTTCTGCACAGGCGCGGCTGTCGCTTGCAGCGTGGTGGTGGTTAAGGCTGATGTTATAATAATCGCACATATCGTTGAGCCTGTGGCTTATACTTGGGAGAAGGCGCCGCCCCGCCTGAACGGTACAGATATATCTCGTATAGGGGCGCCATTCAATCCCGTACGCCTGAAGGCATTTTTTTAATACGCCCAAATCAAATACCGCATTGTGAGCAACAAGCATTCCGCTTTCCATAAGCGGTTTTATTTTTTGCCATACTTCGTCAAACGCGGGAGACTGTGCAACGCTGTCCTCGCTGATTCCCGTAAGGCGGGTATTGAAATAATCAAAATAGGTTTCGGGGTTAACGAGGGAATAAAATTCGTCCGTTATTTCTCCGTTTTCAATTACCGTTATTCCGATAGCGCTCATTCTGTTGTTTTCGTGATTCGGCGTTTCAACGTCAAAGGCTATATATCTGTTCATAGCCTCACCTCTTTTAAATTACGGTAGCGTTAATGCGTTTGTTTATATCATATCGTGTTTATGAATGTAATCAACAACCTCGTCAACCGTTGTAAAGGCAAGGGCAACCGAGGTGTCGGCAGCGCCGTAGTAAATTGCAATCCTTCCCGTTTCTGCGTCTGTAAGCGCGGCGCAGGGGAACACAACGTTGGGTACGTCGCCGACGGTTTCATATAACTCGTGGGGCGCAAGCAGGAAGCTGTCCGCTCTGTGGAGCACCTTCCAGGGCTCGTCCCTGTCAAGAATAGCGGCGCCCATACTGTAGGTGAAGCCGTTGCAGCTTGTTAAAACGCCGTGGTAAAAGGCGAGCCAGCCCTCGTCGGTTTCAATAGGGGTTGGGCCTGCGCCGATTTTTGTTTTTTCCCAGTTTTTAACGGGCTTCATAACAAAGCGGTATTTACCCCAGTATTCCAAATCCTTACTACGCTGAATGAAAATATCGCCGTAGGGGGTATGCCCTCTGTCGCACGGACGGACGAGCATCATATATTCGCCGTTTATCTTCCTCGGGAAAAGCACGCCGTTGCGCGCAACGGGGTAGGTTGCGTCCTCAAGCTGTTCCCAGTTTTTAAAGTCCTCTGTAACGGCAACGCCTATCGTTGTGCCTTCGGGCGTGAGGTTTACCCAGGACAGATAGTATTTACCGTCAATTTCGCAGATTCTCGGGTCATAGCCCTTGAAAATTACCTTTTCCTCAAGTTCCCAGTGAATCGCGTCCTTGCTGTAGCCCGTAACGATAGTGTGGTCTCTTGTTCTGTCGTCAACCCTGAAAACGCCCGCAAAGCCGTCGCCGAAGGGAACAACGGCGGAGTTGAATATACTGTTTGCAAAAAACAGGTCGTCCCTCGTGATAATCGGGTTTCCCGAATATCTCCAGACGGGGTAGGGATATCCCTCGGGCTTATCCTCCCAGGGAATGTTTTTCATTGTGCTTCCTAAAATCTTTGCCATACGGTTTCTCCTTATGTCAGATTATATTTATTTTTACGGTGCTTTCGCCCGCCTCTGTCTTAACAGCGATAAGGCTTGCGCCGGTTTCATATTCCTCAATAACGCTGAAATCAGTGTCCTCCGCGGTAAACGGAGCGTGAACGTATATAAGGCTTTCGCCCGCCTTTTCGGCTGAAAGCGTAAGGCTGAATTCCTTTTTGTTAACGTTGTAGGAATAGGCTTTGATTTCGCCTTCAACGGCAACGGGGCGCGTTCTGCTGAGCATTGTCATAAGCGGGGAATCAAGGTCGTCGCCGTGGTAATCCCAATACATCTGTCCCCAGTGGTTCTCCTCAAAATATTCAAGCAGCTCGTAGGCGTGGGGGAACCACGAGGTGTCTTTGTTATCGCTGCAGCCGCCCCATTCGCCAACTATAACGGGAACGTTAAGGCGGAGCTGAGTGTTTTTCATCTCGCCGAAAAACGCCTTAACCCTGTCCGCGTTTGCGTATTTATACAGCGGGGTATCAACCATAATATCGTAGGAATGCGGTCCGAAGCACTGCAGCGGCTCGCGCTTTCCGTTTACGGTAATCGGCGGTACGGACTGGCGTATTCCGCTGTTACAGAGATAGCTCTGCTCTATCATAATAATTCCGTTATCGGTTACCTCTCTTATAGCGGCGGCGGTTTTATTTAAGAACGGCGAGTATTTTTTAATATCGAACTCTGCTGATAGCGCGTCAATATTCTCCATTACGTCCCTTATAACGTTGCCGCCTATACAGTCAAGTATTGACGGCGTATCGCCTTTAAACAGCGAGGTTACCATTCTTTTTCTGTCTATTTTTTTGTTGAACATAACCGCTTTTGCAACATTTGTTACAAGGCGGAGGAACATCCTTTTGCTCATTGAACCGGGGAAGGGCTCGTTCATAAGGTCGTAGCCGAAAAGCGCGGGGCTGTTGCCGTAGCGCGTTGCAAGCATTTTCCAAAGGTCGCAGTATCTGTCCTGAAGCCCTACGCCGCGAACGAAATCGTTGTTCCAGAAATGGTCGAAGGAATTATGTACCCATCTGCCGAAAAAGTAGCCGTCCGCCCAGACGAATATCGGCATTCTCGGCTTAGCGCCGTCGGTTATCGCCGCCCAGGAGGGCGCGCCGTCGCCAACGCTTTTTCCGTCGTTTGCAGAGTAAATATCCTGGTGCATATCAAGAAGGATGTAAACGCCGTATTTTTCCGCAAGCTCGAAAATCCTGTCAAGCGATTTAAGGTATTCCTCATTGTAGCAGTACATTTCGGGCTCTAAATTCTGCCAGGTTACGGCAAGGCGGATAATATCAAAGCCGTAAGCCCTGTACTTTTTGAAAAACTCCTCGTTAAGGTCATAGTAAAACTCCTTTTGGTTGAGGTGCTTATCGTCAATGTTCATTCCGCTGAGAAGTCTCTGCCGCCCGCTCTCATCAACAAAGCTGAGGCTTTTTGTAATAATCTTTTCCATTTACTCTCCTTTACAAGTTAAAAATAAACGGTAGTTTTATAAATTCATTATAGACTATATAAAGGGTTAATTCAACCTGTTATTCAGCCATAAACTCTTTTATTTTTTTTGCGTCCTTATAGCCCTTTTCATAAAGCGCTTCAAGCTTTTCAAAATCTCGCGTGAGGGTTCCCATTCCCATAATATCGTCGGGCGCGATTATAATCGCCTTGCCCTCCTCCTGAAGCTGCAGCGCCTCGCTTAACTGTTCATTATAAACCTCGCTCGCCGCCTCCATTGATTCGGAAAACAGAGGGTATTTACGCCTGAGCATTTTTGCGCCGAGGGCGTTTCTTCCATGATTGAGCTCGCCCTCAATCGGCTTTGTAAGGATAATTACTATTTTATCGCAGCCCTTTTCAAGCAGCTTTTTAAACGGAATCGGGTCTGAAAGCCCGCCGTCGTAATACACTCTGCCGTTAATCTTAATCGGTTTGCAGAAAACGGGGAGACAGCAGGAAGCCATAAGGATACTGTAATCGTTTTGCGCCATATCCTTTCGCATATCAAAGTAAACGGGAGCGGCGGTTACGGCGTCCGTTGCAACGACGGTCAGCTCCGTTTTGCTTTTCAGCATAGCGGAGTAATCAAGCGGATTTTCACCCTCCGCCTCGCAGAGCGTTCCGTAAACATATTCAAGGTCAAGCAAAGAGCCCGTTTTTATAAAAGGTCTTGGACCGATAGCCTCTTTTCTTAAAAGATATTCAAGGTAAAACTTTTTGTTGCGCCCCTTCTGATTGGCGACAAAGCTCGCGCAGTTTGCGCTTCCTGCGGAAACGCCGATACAGTAATCAAAGCCGATGTTGTTATCAATAAGACAGTCAAAAACGCCCGCGCCGTAAATATCTCTGAGTCCGCCGCCGACGTCAACGCAGCCTGTAATCATTTTAAGCCCTCCTTAAGCTCTTATTCTTTCTCCTCGGGGTAAACAACGCCCCATTCTTTTCTCGTTTTCGTCATTATATCCATAACGTCAACCGTATAATCAAGTCGCATATTGTTTTCTTTTCCGCTTACTGCGCGCTCCATATCTTCAAGCTCATAGCACAGCGGGGATTTTTTACCGTCGCTTTCAATTATAACCGAGTCTCCGCCGCTTAAAAATGTGATTTTTGCACGGATTGAACGGTTGTAGTTTTCAAATTCAATATATCCGTTTTCAAAGGAGGCTACGGCTGTCCGCGGCAGCTTTGCGGTAAGGGAAAGCGTAACGCTCGCCATTTCGCCGCTGCTGTTTTTCAGCAGCATAACCGCCTGTTCGTCAACTCCCGTCGGGGCGAGCTTTACCGCGGAGCGTATCTCGTTCGGGCTTTCGCTCATAAAGCGCCGCATAAACGAGAGCGCATAAACGCCTATATCAAGCATAGCGCCGCCCGCAAGTTCAGGGTTAAAAAAGCGGTTTTTCATATCGTAATCCTTGTTGCTGCCGAGGTTTACTTCTATTAATTTCAACCGTCCGAGCTTTCCGCTTTTTATGTATTTTTCCGCTTCTGTATAAACGGGCATATGGTAAACCGTCATTGCCTCGGCAAGAACGACGCCGTTTTCCTCTGCTGCTTTAACCGCAAGAGCAAGCTCGTTCGAATTAAGGGTAATCGCTTTTTCGCAAAGGATGTGTTTTTTATGCTTTGCCGCCTGAATTATATATTCAATATGGCGGTTATGGGGAGTTGCAATGTAAACGACGTCAACGCTTTCGTCGCTGAAAAGCTCGTCTGCGCTTTTATATATTTTGCTTATTCCGTAGCGTTTTGCAAACGCCTCGTCATTAGCGGGCGTTCTGCCGTAAACGCCCAAAAAGCTTTTTCCGATTTCGCTAAACGCCTGCGCCATTTCGTTTGCAATATGTCCGCAGCCGATACATGCCCAGTTATATTTCATCATTTTTCATCCTTTCATACCTGCATTATAACAAATACTGCAGCTTATTTCCATAGTTAATATAATTCGGAATGCGGAATTCGGAATTCGGAATTGCGGGTGCCGCGCACGGCGAGTCGCTCCCTTAAATCAAAAAGACAAGGACGGGCGTCCTTGTCTTTTTAATGGGTTTATTTTCTTTTTACGTTATCGCCGTAAATTGTTTTCCAGTCGTTTTTCATTGAGATAGCGGTATAGCCGTTTTCCTTGCAGGAAGCAACCATTTTTTCCGCCTTTTCGGGGTTTCCGTTTTCGCGCTCGGTATCGTCGCAGCAGAGCATAAACGCCTTTGCGGGATATGGGTTATCGTTAAGCGTGTACTGAGCCATACTGAAATCGCTTCCGCTGTTTCCGAAAGCGAGAACGGGCTGCTCGCCGATTTCCTGCTGGATTACGGTAACCTTGTTCATATCAAGGTTTTTAACGAGAAATACGCCGCCCATTACAAGCTGGTCGTCAGAGTCAAACTCATACTCAAGCCCGTCGGTTTTACCCTGGTCGGGAGCTACCATATTTTCATCCGAGCCGATAATCTGTTTATTGGGAAGGTTGAGCGGAGAAGCGGCAACCAGACCTCTTACAATAAATCTGTCCGTTCCGCTTACAACGTAAACGGTAAAATCGTTTTGTTCAAGGTAATCAATAACCTCAAGCATAGGCTTATAAAACGCCTCTGCCCTTGTCATACCCTCGTAACCCGGAGCGGGAGTTTTTGCATAGTCCTCAACGTACTTAACAAATTCCTCGGGGGTTAAGCCTGAAAACGCGGAGGCTACCGCCTTGCCGTGACGCACCATTGAATCGGGCCTTGATTCTCCCGTATCCATAAAGGTTTTAACCTCTTTTGCAACCTGCTTTTCATAATCGCTTGCCTTGTCCTTGTAATCGGGGTCCTCCATTACGCGGTGGTAATAAATGCAGTGGTCAAAATAGCAGGGGTCCGTTTCACAGGCGAGAGTTCCGTCAAGGTCAAAAACGGCAATTCTGTTTTCAACGGGGATAAAGTCCTCGCTGTTTTTATCGGTTATTTTTTCCATATAGGAAACGAGCTCTTTCTTGGCAGCCGCATCATCCGTCCAGAGGGAGAGCACCTCGCTGCCTGTCTTTGCCGTTTCGGGAGCCTTTTTGCACGAGCTGCAGAAGGCTGAAAACGCTATGCTGACTGCGAGCAGAGCTACTGCAAGAATAATCGAAATGATTTTCCATATTAAATTATTGCTTTTTGCTTTTTCCATATTTTTCTCCTTTAGGTTTTTTATGGCTTAATTTTATCAAATTAATTAACAGTATGCAAGATAATTATTTGTTTAAAAGCGGCATTTCCGTCATTCTCAGCTTGGCGCAGCCGTACGGAAACAGCCTTACTTCCTCCTTATCCGAAAGAGGAGTTAAAGAATTAGGCGCCTTTCTGCAAACGGTTTTCAGCTTTATTCTCGTTCCCCAGTTGATTTTTTGCATATTTGCCGTAACCGTTACGGGGGGAGCGGTAACGGAAAACGGGTATTCTCCGATTTCGCTTCGGTTTACCGAAAAATCGGTATTGTAAAAGGCGTAATTCCAGTCGCCCTTCGGGTAAAGCTCATAATCGCAGTAAGGGTATTTTCTCGTAACGCCGTTTCTCGTGTATTCAATCCGTTTTGTTTCAAACGGAACAGGAAGTGAGAAGATGAGCGAGCCCGCCTTTACCGCATTAAGACCGCCGGGTCTTTCGGTAAGCTTTGCGGGGGCGGAGAATTCAAGGCGGATTTCCGTTTTTCCCTTTTCAATATGCAGTAAAACGTCCTTTGTTTCAGCCGCTTTGCCGTTTATTTTTAAATTCTCGGCAAAGGACGGAATTCTGATAACGAAATCAAACTCTTTTCTGCTTTCTATTATATACTGCGCCTCGTTTTTAAAGGGGTAATCGGTTTTCAGTTTTATTGAAACGCCGTCCTCTTTAAGCTCGCAGGGGAGCATAATGCTGTTTATGATTTTGTTTTCGCCGTGCATAAACGCCGATAAGGCAAGCTTCGGGAAGCCCTGGTTAAAATTAGCCGTGCAGCAGCCGAAATTCGGCTCAAGCCCGAAAAGGTGCGCCCGCGGTCCGTTAGTTCCGAAATGGGCAAACGGGAAAAGCTTAACGCAGGCAATCTGATTAACCATCTGGTCGTACTGATGCGCCCACATATCCTCGCTGATTGTTGCGGGAAGGGCGTTAAAGGCTAAAACCTCAAGGCGTTCAGCCCATTTGTTATCGCCCGTAAAGGCGAAAAGCAGCTCGTAGGAATACATCTGTTCAACAACGGAACAGAGCTCCGTGCCCTGAACGGGGCTTATGCCCGAAAGGCATTCGTCGCCCGTAAAGCCCTCAAAAACGGTACCGTTATAATCAGCAAGGATTTTACGGTATTCCTCCGCTTTATCGGTATATTCCTCGCCGAGAAGGGAACAGGATACCGCCTCAGCCTTAAGCATCATCGTAAGGTTTACTATATGCGTTTTAAAGCGCCATACCTTGCGCGGGGTTTTCCATAGCTCCCTGCCCTCGTCGTAATTATAGCCCTGTTCTTTCAGAATATGGGCGAGCTCGGCAATCCAGCTGTCGCTGTATCTTTCTTTTAAGAAGTTCAGCGCAATGAAGGTTTCAAACCAGCGGAATTTACCCCAGCCGAAAAGCGAAATTGTTCCGCTTTTTAAAAGGTCGTAGTAGTTTTTCAGCGCTCTGTAAAGCACGTCCGGCACTCGTTCGTCGCCCGAGCATTCATAGTAAACGGTGAGCGTTTTTGCAATAAGCTGAAGCGCCCAGGTGTCGTATTTAGGACGCTTGTTTTCGCTGCAGGGACAGAGCCAGCCGTCGGCAGCCTGCTTTTCAATAATCGCATCAATATAAACCTTGGCGTCTGCAATCATCTCCTCGTTTTCAAGAAGATATGCCAGCGGAATAAAACCGTCAAGCCAGTAGGGAACGCGTTCCCAGTCGTCGCTTTTTCCGCCGAGCCACGCGCTGTCTTTTATATCAGGCCATATC
Source organism: Ruminococcaceae bacterium UBA3751 (assembly GCA_002371215.1). Taxonomy (GTDB): domain Bacteria; phylum Bacillota; class Clostridia; order Oscillospirales; family Acutalibacteraceae; genus Eubacterium_R. The sequence continues at coordinate 122,009 of DFGL01000022.1, forward strand.
TTATGGAGATTTCCGCTAAGCCCCTTCGCCTGTATTTCAAGCTGTCTGAGAAGCCAGCCCTGCGGTTTAATCTCTTTTGAGGTATATAGCTTCCATTTATTCATTTTCTGCTTCTTCCTGAACTGTCTCAACCTCAAAGCCCTTCTTAATAAGGAAAATGAGAGGAATGAATACGAAAACGGCAACTATTGCAGCGTAAAGGAACATACTGCTTGAGGGGACGAGAGTTTTTACGCCGAATTCGTTTGTATATGTAACCGCGGAGTTGCGGCAAGCCACGTCGCCGAGAAGCGGACCTACTATCATCGGGATAAGTACGACAAATATCATTCTGATACCCTGGAAAAGCCCTGCCTTGCCAACGGGGATAAAGTCCTTAATAGCAGCGTTGAGCTGAATTGTCATAATAACAAAGCCGAGAGCTGCGGGCAAAATACCTATAAGCACAACGGGAAGCTTTGTAGAGGTTGAAAGAATGAACAGCCCGAGAGGCATCAGTACTGCGCTTGGTACGAGGCAGTACGCCTTGTTCTTTGCTCCGAGCTTCATAAGAATTACTATTCCCGCAACGAGAAGTGCAACAACTATAACCGCCGTAACGATAACGCCGGGGGTCATAATTCCCTTATCGCCCTGGGCGGGGATAACGACGTACTGAAGGTAAACGAGAAGATAGGGGAAGAAAACCTGATACGCAACCGTTGCAAAGCCTATAGCAAAAAGGGTGAGATAAAGCCTGTTGTTCTCTTTGATTGCCGACGGTCTGAAGCCGTAAAAAAGGTCTGCCCAGTAGCTTGAATTATCCTCTTTGACAATCCTGTTTTCAGGTTCTTTGATAAGGAAAAGACCTGCAATTCCGCAAAGAGAGACAACAATACCGAGAATGATAAAGAAAGCCTGATATGAAACCTTGCCCGCCTGAGCAAAGCTTCCTACACCCATAACCGCGCCTGCGGAAACAAAAACAACAACCTGCAGCACCGTTTCAAGAATCGGGCGTATTTTCGGCGTTGTAATATCCGTAACCCAGGCGTTGAACGCCGCGTCGTTACTCGTTGAGCCCATAAAGGTCATAATAATGTCCATAATTATTACTATCCAAACCGTGGCGGTAAGGATTTTTGCTTCGTCGGAAAGGTGCAGCAGCGCCGCTGTATTATCCTTTGTTATAAGCCCGAACATACCCGTTATAACGCCCCAGAAAATGTAGCCAACGGAAATAAAGAGCCTTCTGTTTTTCAGCTTGTCGCTGAGCGTACCCATAATAAAGGTTGTAACAACCGCTGCGATTGCGGAGAGCGCAACCATTCGGCTGATTGCGGTAGTCGGCGCCATTGAGCCTGCCTGAGCCGCTTCCGACGTGCCCGCGTAAACGGAGTTGTAAAGAAAAGTGTTGAAGTACATATTTTCAACGTTCCACGCAACGCCGCCCATAAAGCTGAAAAGGCATATCGTAAACCAGTTTCGTTTTGAAAGCTTTTCATTAGCCATATCTTTCACCTCTCTGTTTTTTTACCATTATATCACTTTTGTTTATATAATTCAATTAATCACTTTTATTTGCGCTTTTCTGACGGCGGACGATATAGGAAACGGCTTTCGTGCCGCGGACTATGTATTTTCCGATATTGCCCTTTATTCCGCTGAAAAGGGGAGAATGGATTTTTGCGTTTTGCAGGGCGTTATCAACCCTGTGAACGCTGACGTTTTCGCCGCAAAACGGGGATAAAACGCCGTCGTAACCCGTTACAAAAGCGCCGTCTGAAAAGGCAAGAAGCTCGCTCAGCCGCTCGTTTTCGGGCATTTCTCCCTCAAACGGAAGAAGGCAGAGCACAGCGCGCTCGCGGCTTCCGTTATATGCAGGCGCAAGGCTCTTGCCCTGCGGAGCAATAAGCGTGTAGGTAAGGGGGATTCTGTCGCCCGAGCGGTTTTTATGGTGGCGCTGTTTTCCGAAAAACGTACCGAAGGGATTCATTTTTACCCTTTCACCCTCCTCAAGGCGCATAGGACAGTATGCCATAGAGGAAAGCACGTTTCTTGCATTGCCGAGCAGAAGTCCCATTTTGCCGTCCGTAACGCCGACGAGTCCCGCCGTAAGCTGATTGTTAAAGGAGTCAAGGGTTTTATTCTTTTCGTCAGCCTCTCCGTAGGACGAGGTTGAAAACGAGGAAATATCGCCCTCGAAATTGCGCTTTATTACGGAAACGCCGTCTGTGTTTTTATATGAAATGCAAAACGGGACAGCCTCCTCCCACTTCATATCCGTATAGCGTCCGAGGGTTGAGTTTTCGGTAGAAATAGCGTCGCGCTCCGCGGTGTAAGGATAGCTAACGTCCGTAATTACGAATATTCCCTCTGCCGCGTCCGAGGTAAAGAAGGTATAGCAAAAGCTGCCCTGCTCACGGGACGCGGGAAGGAGGATTCTTCCGTAAAGCTGAACCGCCCTTCCTCCTTTGATTTCAATATTTCTCATGCGGTCAAAGGAAAAATTATACCGCTTTTTGCCGTAGGTAAGATAAGAGGAGAGAAAGTCCTCTTCTCCGATAACCTTTCCGTTATACGTAAAGCTTACTATACTGTTGTCCTCGTCTGAAAATTCAAGCCTTGCGCCGCCGCTCTCAAGAATGAGCGAGGGCTCGCCTTCGGCTTCCTGCAAATCAGCTTTAACAGATGTGATTTCATATTTATCCTTTATTTCACCGAAGCGGAGCATAACGAATACGCTGTCATTTCCCATCGGTACGACGGTATATGCCTCAAGTCCGTTCGCTTTAATATCGGGAATATAGTTTTCGGCGCACGAAAGCTGTACGCACTGAAGCGCCGCGCCGTTTGTGTTGTGTACGGTGAGATTGCCGTCTGTATTGTAAGCGTGATTGCAGAGCTTTTCGGAAAGGGCGTTCGCCGCAGCTTCGCGCTGTATATTGAGAACGGGCGTTGCAAGCCCGAAATGAGTCGTTGAAAGCAGCTTGATTCTGTTTAAAAAGTCCTCGCCGTCGGGATTGTATTTTTCTGCGGTTCGGCTGCGCTCAATCGCAGTCCAGATTTTGCGGTTATCCGGCTTTTCAGCCCACGATGCGTAGCCCGTAAAGTTGCCGTCCGCTGTGTCCTGAGTAAAGCTGACTGTTCCCGCGGGAGCGTGCTCCTTAAGGTAACCGCCCGGGGTGTCAAAAACTATGTAATCAAGGTCTGCAACCTCTTTAACGAGCCCACGGATACCGTCGGTATTTGCAAGGCGGTTTCCGATAACGGGGAGGTTCAGACTCTCCCAGAAAATTGCGTCCGCGTCCATATTGATAAAGAGGAACAAATCGCGGTTGATTTCGCCGCTCTCCTGCTTTTCGTGAAGCTCTTTAACCCACGCTCTGAGGCAGCCCGCGTCGCAAACGTCCGCGTTTGAATAGGTGGGTATAACGGTAAGTCCCTCGCCCTTGTATTCAAAGGTAAGCGGGTTAAACGCCTTTTCGTCGTCAAGCAGGGGTATGAGCGTTTTAAAAGCGTCAAACGGAACGCAGGAATAGTAAAGACAGAGCGCCTTAACGCCGAGCTTATTATAGGTGCGTACCTGCGATGGAGTAAACATAACCTCCTGCGGACGAACGATTTTTTCGTATTCCCCGAAAATATCCTCAAGCCCCGAGCCCTGCGGGTTGGAAACAGCGAGCTCAACGGAGGCTTTAAGCTCGTTTTCCTGCATTGCTCCGAGCGCTCCGTTCGAATAGCCCATAATTATATTTTCGTCGCCGTTTTCTTTTGCGCGGCGCTTCATACCCTCTAAAATATCGGGCGCGTATTCGGGGAGAATCTGCTGGAGAGAAAAGAAGTTTTCGCTGTCCCAGGTGCCTTTAACGGGAATACCCTCGGCGTTGAGGGTGTCGAGCGCGGCGATAATTTTCCTGATAATTCTTATGTCCGAGCCAAAGCCCTGCTCGTCGTTCGTGTCGCCTCTGTAAGAGTGGTAGCAGTTAACGTGAAAGCCGTAGGCAATATGAATTTTATAGCTCATAGTAAAGTCTCCTGTTTTATCCGTTTATAGTTTTAAGAATAGCGTCTGCTGTGATTTTTTGCTGTTTCTCTGCTGATACGGTTGCCTTTTTGTCGCCGTCCTGAAAACCGTAGGAGGCGAAGCCCGAATGGTTGCCGCCCTCAATTTTAACGACCTGATAATCCTTGGGAACGAGAGTGAAGCCCCGCTCAAGCCGTCCGCGGTGCAAAACGCCGTCGTTTGTGCCGTAGATGAATACTACGGGGAATTTTACAGAGGTTAAATCCTCCGTCGGATAGGCGGCGAGCATAAACAGTCCGCTGAAATCCCCGGGGTGCTTTGCGGCGTCGTTTGCAGCAACCATACCGCCCAGCGAATGCCCCGCAAGGTAATAATTTTCATAGGAATAATGTTCCGTTACGCTTTTTGCCTTGCTTACGCTGAAGAAGGGAAGTTTCATCGGCGCTTTAAGTAAGAAGCAGTCAACCCCGTTTTCAGAGATTGCTTGCATAAGCGGCGTGTAGGCGGTTTCCTCAACCTTAGCGCCTGCATAAAACAGCAGCGCCTTGTCCTCGGCGGGCCCGTCAAAAAACCAGCCCTCTTTTATCTTTGTAACCGTAACGCCGTTAGATTTTTCAAAACCGGCGCTCACGTTGACGGCGCGGTAATAATCGTTTGTATAAATGCCCGTGCAAACCGCAAGCGCTGCGAAAACGCAGGCGAGAATTATAATTAAAATCTTTGTCCGTTTTTTCATATACATACCTCGTTCTTCTATTATACTACTATTCAAATAAATATTAAAGGGTTAAATGGAGCAGTTGAGACTATGAGTCGCTTGTGGTATAATCAAAAACCGGTAAATGAAGAATTGAGGGTAATCGCTGCGAGCAACAATTCTTAATTCTTAATTCATAATTCTTAATTTTATAAGCAAGAGGTGTTTTATGAAGCCCTGGGAAAGTTTAACGCTGGTTGATTATACCGAAAAAGAGGAAAAACTGAACGTTTTAACCCACGCTGCAGGATTGATTCTCAGCGGCTTTATTGCGGCGCTTTGCCTTGCTCCGTCCGTAAAAAGCGGCGATATTCTCAGAATAATCTGCGCCTCGCTTTATTTTTTCGGAACGACGGTTATGTTTTTAACCTCGGTTTTGTACCACGCCGAAAAAAAGCCCGAGCGCAAAAGATTGCTCAGAATGCTTGACCACTGTATGATATTCTTTGCGGTTGCGGGTACGGCTACGGGCTGCGTTCCCGCGGTTAACGAAACCGTAGGCAAAACCGCGGCGGCGCTTATGGCGGTGTGCGCGTGGCTCGGAGCCTTCAGCGGACTGTTTTTCACCTTCTTTTCGTTTGATAAAACTAAAGGGCTTCAGATGGCGCTTTATATAGGTACATCGCTTGTATGCGCAATAGCGGGAGGAAAGGCGTATAAGGTTCTGCCGAAGGACGCTTTTTTCTCCTTCCTTTCGGGCAGCGCGGCGCTGCTTACGGGCGCAGTAATTTACGGAATAGGAAAAAGAAAGCGCTATTTCCATACGGTTTTCCACCTTTTTATTGATTTAGGGCTGACTATTTTCTTCCTCGGAATTCAGAAGCATTGCTTCTGAAAGCAATGAAGAATGTAAAATAAGCAGTATATCAGAACGCTTTTGGCGAATAAATTACCCTTTTAACACCTCATAGGTTAAGCGAATGAAACTATAGAGTATTAACTTTATTATTACTATTTAAGATAATATAAAATTAGATATATTTTATACAATTTGTGTAATTAAGGAGAAAATATGAGTTTAGGAATAATTATTTATACCGGAAAAAACTTTGATATTGATACAAAACTTCCTTTTCTCAAAAGTTGTGTTAACAGCGTAAAAAGGCAGAAATCGGGAAACGCAGAGCTTATTGTTTTATGCGAAGCCGGTACAGAACAAAAGGGAATTATTGAACGGGAAACGGGTACAAGCGTTTGTGAATTCAATAATCTTGCAGATGGAATTAATAATGCTATCAGAGAACTTGAATGCGATAAGTTTATCATTTCAAAGTATAACACTTTGTATTCGGCAAATTCTTTATCGGATTTTTCAAAGCTCAATGAAGACGAAAGTATGATGTTTAATATAACCTGCAAAGAAAAGGGCTCATCAAAATTTGCTCCCGTTTTTTCAAAGGTAAATACGGAAAATGAATTTACTGTTTGTCCTTCGGTTTGGAACGTTTTGTTTGATAAAAATACAATTCTAAAGAATTCTCTCAGGTTTACAGACTTTTCATACCGCGACCAATATATTTTTTTAATGAATTATCTGGTGTGTGCAAAAAAGACCGTTTATACGGATAAGGTTTACCTCTGCATTGACAGAGCGCTGAATATAAAAATCAAACCCTCTGACGCTTTTTATAAAAACAATAAGAAGGCAATTTTCAGAATTATAAAGCTGTTGAAGAGAAACAGAAAGGGTGTTCTTCTCTCTTGCTTTATAAAGGATTTCGGAGTTCCGCTTCTCAGGCTAAGCTGCACCGAAAAGAACAGAAAGAAAAGATGGTTTTACCGCTTGTACGCCAGAAGAATTATGAATAGCGCCAGCGGAATTTTGAGGTAAAAGGCATGGATTTTAAATACAGAGTTTCAGTAATCGTTCCGGTATACAACGTTGAAGAATACCTTGCAATGTGCGTTGATTCGCTCGTTAATCAGACGATTGATAAAAGTGAAATGGAGATACTTCTGATTAATGACGGTTCGCCGGATAACAGCCTTGAAATATGCAGGGAATACGAAAAAAAATACTCTTGCGTTAAGGTTTTTTCCAAAGAAAACGAGGGCCTCAGCGCAACAAGAAACTACGGTATAAAAAGAGCGCAGGGTAAGTACCTTATGTACATTGATTCCGATGACTATCTTTCTCCTACAACCGTAAAGGACGTTTGCGATTTCTTTGATACGGTTTATGACGAGGTTGACCTTGTATCGTATTTTGAGCAGCCGTATGACGACTGCGGTTACCTTGCCGCACATTCCAGGTTTAAATACTATTTAAAGAATAACGGCGTATATAATCTTGAAAAATACCCGTATATTCTGCAGATGAGAATTAATGTCTGCGTTAAGAATATGGGAGAAGAAAACGAGCTGTTTGACACAACTCCGGGCTTCAGACAGGAGGACCAGGAGTATAATAACCGCGTCCTTATGAAAAAAATGAAGCTTGGTTACTGTTCAACAGGCTGTTACTTCTATAACAAATCCAACGAGAACAGCATAGTTGCAACAACCTTTAACGCCATAAATCTTTTTGAGAAGAGCATGGAGTATCTTGAAAGGCTGAGCAACTATTTTGACGGCGATATTCCAAAGTATTTTCAGGCAATTATTTTCCATGATTTAAAGTGGAAATTTGAGCACGGAATACTTCTTCCGCATCATTATAACGAGGAGGATTTTGCCGTAGCTTTCCGCAGAATTAAAAATCTGCTTTTAAAAATTGACAACTCAACAATCGTTAATTATCCCAATATCCGAGAGGAAATGGTTATGTATTGGCTTTCCATAAAGGATAACGCCAATCTTATTCCTTATATCAGAAACAGAAAAATCCAAATTATTTCCGACGGAAATGTCATTTATAAAAGAACTAAAATGGCGTTTAAGTTTGAAAGGTTTCAGCCTCTTGACGACGGGAGAATTCTTTGCAGGGCGCATATTATAACTCCCTTATATAACTTTGTTGATGAAGAGCCCGAAATCTATGTTTTGGAAAACGAGCAAACCGAAAAGCGCCTGAAAGCTTATCCCTCTAAACACGGCTATTTATGTTTTAAAGAGCGGGTTATGAATTACTATGCTCTTGAATATGTGCTTGACGCAAATGAGGTAAACAGCTTCCGCTTTTATGTTAAGTTTGACGGCTTTGAAATTGTTTCAACGTATGAATTCTTTCCCCTCGCTGTTTTTAACACTGAAAAAAAGCTTTATGTTTCTGCTTTCGGAGACACTGAGATTGAACTGAGAAACAGTACCTTCTATTGCAAAAAAATAACTGCCGAGGAACGCGACGAAATTGATACCAAAAACTCATACGTTGCAATCCGCTCGGGAAGGAATGCGCTCAGCGCGGGCGAATCAAGCTCTGCGCTTGATGAAGATATACAACTCAGGCTCAATGCGATTAAATACAGAAAAACACACCGTGTCTGGCTTTACAGCGATTTATATACCGTTGAAAAGGATAACGGTTATTATCAGTTTATAAACGATTTTGACAAGAACGACGGAGTTGAGAGATATTATATCTACACAAGAGAGCTCAGCGAAATAGAGTATCTCTTTAATGAGGAGCAGAAAAAGGCGCTTGTTGAATTCGGTTCAGAACGGCACAAGCTTCTCTACCTTTCTGCTGAAATTATTTTCAGCGCCTTTTACGGACGTTCTCCGATTTCTCCATTCAAATTTGAATATATGGAAAAATCGTTTTACGATATGGAGCATTTTAAGGTAATTTACCTTCAGCACGGCGTTTTACATGCGTCTCTTTATGTTCAGAACAGCGCTGAAAATGCGAGAGCAGATAAAATAGTGATTTCATCAGAGTTTGAAAAGAATAACTACATTAAAAATTATCATTATGATGAAACTATGCTCATTCCGTCCTCTATGGCGCGCTTTGACCATATTGACAGAACTAAGGCTCCTAAGGGTAAAATCCTTTTCGCGCCGTCGTGGAGAAATTATCTTTCAAAAACGGTTACCGCCTCAAGCTGGTCAACGAATCCCGAAGCGCTGAAAAAATCAGATTATTTCATTAATATGACCGCTTTCCTTGAAAACGAGGGTCTGGCTGAAGCACTTGAAAAGAGCGGGCTCGTTCTTGAACTAAAACTGCATCCTATTATTGCCGACGAGGCTTCGCAGTTATTCAATTTCACGACAAAGAATATCGTTCTTGCCGAAAGAAACGTTGACGTAACCGATTACGATATGTTCATAACCGACTTTTCATCATTCGTTTTTGATTATGCCTGCCTTTCAAGACCGATAATGTATTTTGTTCCGGACTATATTCAGTTTACAGCGGGGCTCGGACATTACAGAAAGCTTGACCTCCCCTTTGAGGATGCTTTCGGCAGGTTTACTACAGATCCTGAGGAGGCTGCAAATATAGTTGTTGACACTATAAACAGCGGCTTTAAGGTTGAGGATATATACAAAGAGAGAATGGATAATTTTTATTATCCTCTTGATAATTGCGCAGACAGACTGTACGACTATATTAACGAGCATATGCTTGGTGAGGTGAAGTGATTGAGCGAATCTAAGAAGGACAGAAGCTTTTCAAAGTTTGCTTCACAGAGCATTAAAGGCGTTGCCATAATACTTATGATGCTTCATCATTGCTTTCTCGCTCCTGAGCGTTGGGAGGGCTATACGGTAAGCTTTGCTCCGTTTGCCGAAAAACAGGTTGTTGACCTTGCCAATTTCGGTAAAATCTGCGTTGCGATGTTTGTTTTCATATCTGCGTTCGGAATAACGAAAAGCTGTATGAAAATCACAGCCGGCAGCGATAACAAGCAAAAGACGTCATCATATCAGAAAACTACATTAATAAGGCTGTTTAAGCTTCTTTGGGGCTTTTGGGGCTCGTTTGCGGTATGGCAGATTTTTTCTGCTTTGAATTACAGATATGCATTTACTGAAAATACTCATAATTACCTGACTGTATACGGGAAAGAACCTGAATCGGTTTTATATTTTTTAACCGACGCTTTTGGACTGTCTGAATTGTTTAAAACGCCAACCTTTAACGGAACATGGTGGTATATGAGTCTTGCTATAATAATTATTCTGATTATGCCGCTTTTGTATGAACTGTATAAGCGCTTCGGAATAATTGTTGTTATTCTCGCGCCATTGCTTCCGCAGTTTTTAGGCATTGAAAAGAACAATCTTACAAGATACCTGTTTATGCTTACGTTGGGCATATGGTGTGCTGACAAGGATATTCTTGAAAAGCTCTGCAATCTTAAGATAGTTAAAAACGATAAACTCAGCACTGTGCTGAAATTCATAATTTCAACAGCAGTACTGGCGTCCGTATTCCTGATAAGGCAGTATGACGGAAAGCTTCTCTCCGAGTACATAGAGGTAATGGATTCTGTTATTCCGCTTTTTGTTATTTATTACTGTTATAATTTTGTTATCTTTATCCCCGTTATAAAGCAGATACTTCAGTTTATCGGCAAGCATGCAACAACAATCTTTATGACGCATACGTTTATCAGAGCTTATTATTTTCAGGATTTCATATATTCGTTCAAGAATTGGGCGCTTATAACGCTGATGCTTCTTATTACAAGCCTTGCATACGCTTTTGTTTATGACAGCGCTATAAAGCTTATCGGCTATAATAAGCTGTGCGACAGTTTGATTACCGTAATTGAAAAGCGATTGAAAATAAAATACCGAAAGGCTGAATACTAAGCTACAGCGAAATCCGGCGTCCGCAGGGCTCCGGGTTTTGCTTTTTGTTGAGGTTTGGGAGCGGCTGTGGTATAATGAGCGCAGAATACTTTTAAAGAGGATTAAAATGATTAAGGAAATAAAATACATTCACGAGCCTGACGACCTTCAGTGCGGTCAGGCGGTGCTTGCAATGCTAACGGGAGTATCCGTAGAAAAGGTTGCGGGCGAGCTTGAAAACGAGAGGGAAACAAATCTTCGGGAAATGAGGGGCTTTCTCGCGTCTCACGGACTTAAAATGGCTGACGAAAGAAAGCAGGCCGAGAGCAAAGCGGAGCTTCCGGGCGTTTGCGTTTTAAGCCTTGAAACGCCGCGGTGCTGGCATTGGTCGCTGTACTGCTCAGGAACGTTTTATGACCCCGAGCACGGCGTTATGGAGGATTTTCCCGAATGCAAAAGAAAATACTACTGGGAGATAACCGGGCGGTAACCCGAAGGCGCTGAGCTTTCGGGACTTTTTATGTAATTTATGGCGGTTAAATCCTTGATTTTTGCTATGCAATATGATAGTATAAACAATAATTATTATTATAATAAAAAACAGCAAAGGAGTGTTGTTATGAAAAAATATGCAATTGCAACGGTAACGAGTATGGGACTGAGAATTACTCCGCAGGACCGTATGGCAGTACAGAACAGCAATCTGTTTTATTTACAGTCAACCTCGGCAGAGAGCAACGTGCTCAACGTTGCCTCAAGCCTCGGAAAAGAATGTCTTGTTATGACAAAGTTTGTTGAAGGCTCTCCGATGGCTGATTTTATAAAGCGTCAGCTCCGCGCGCGCAATATCCGTTTTGAGGGCAAGGACGTTCCTCAGGGAGGTCCGTGGGGCTACAGGCACCAGTTCAACATTGCGGATTCAGGCTTCGGGCTCAGGGCGCCGAGAGTGTGGAACGACCGCGCGGGCGAGGTAGGAAGAACGCTTTCTGCGGATGATTTTGACCTTGAGCGAATTTTCGGCGAGGAGGGCGTTGGCATCCTTCACCTTTCGGGACTTATTGCCGCAATGAGCGAGGAGACAACAAAATGCTGCCTTGAGGTTGCAAAGACGGCTAAGAAATACGGCACTCTTGTAAGCTTTGACTTGAATTACCGCGCAACCTTCTGGAAGGGCAGAGAGGAGGAGCTCAGCGCAGCGTTCAGTGAAATCGCGTCCGTTGCGGATATTCTCGTCGGTAACGAGGAGGATTTCCAGCTCTGCTTAGGCTTTAAAGGCCCCGAGGCGGGCGGCAAGGAGCTCGGCTCAAAGATTGAGCGCTTCCAGGCTATGATTGATAAGGTAAGAGAAAAGTATCCTCAGGCGAGAGCGTATGCAACAACCCTTCGTCAGGTGGTTTCCGCGAACGAACACCTCTGGGGCGCAATCCTCTGGGCTGACGGTAACTGGTATATTGAAGAGCCGAGACCTATTCAGGTTATGGACCGTATCGGCGGCGGCGACGGCTTTTCCGGCGGTTTGCTTTACGGCGTACTTCAGGAATGGACGCCCGATAAATGGCTTCAGTTCGGCTGGGCAAGCGGCGTGCTTGCGGCAAGCAGCTTAAACGATTACGCTGAACCCGCTGACGAAAAGCAGGTTTGGGATATTTATAAGGGCAACGCCCGAGTTCAGAGATAAAGGAGAAAACGAAAATGAAAAAAGCTGACATCGGTTTAATCGGTCTCGCCGTAATGGGCGAAAACCTCGTTATGAATATGGAGTCAAAGGGCTTCACCGTTGCGGTTTATAACCGCACAACCTCAAAGGTTGATAACTTTATAAACGGCAGAGCAAGCGGTAAGAATATAATCGGCTGCCACAGCCTTGAGGAGCTCGTGGCAAATCTTGAAAAGCCGCGCAAGGTGTTTATGATGATTAAGGCGGGTCCGTCGGTTGACGCTATGATTGATAACCTTCTTCCTCTGCTTGAGGACGGCGATATTATCATTGACGGCGGAAATTCACATTTCCCCGATACAATAAGAAGAACAGAGTATGTTGAATCCAAGGGTAAGCTCTATGTAGGCACCGGCGTTTCGGGCGGCGAAGAGGGCGCTCTCCTCGGCCCGAGTATGATGCCCGGCGGCTCACCCGAAGCGTGGCAGTACGTTAAGCCCATCTTTCAGGGAATCTGCGCTAAGGTTGAAAACGGCGACCCCTGCTGCGACTGGGTTGGCGAAAACGGCGCGGGCCACTTTGTAAAGATGGTACATAACGGCATTGAGTACGGCGATATGCAGCTTATCTGCGAGGCATATCAGCTTATGCGCGACCTTCTCGGTATGAGCTATGAGGAAATGCACGAAACCTTTAAGCAGTGGAACGAAACCGAGCTTGACAGCTATCTTATAGAGATTACCCGCGATATTCTTGCCTATAAGGATGAGGACGGCTCTCCTCTTGCTGAAAAGATTCTTGATACCGCCGGCCAGAAGGGAACGGGAAAATGGACGGGAATAGCCGCTCTTGACGAGGGCGTTCCGCTTACCCTTATCGGCGAGGCTGTGTTCTCAAGATGTCTTTCCGCAATGAAGGAGGAGCGCGTTGAGGCGAGCAAGGTGTTTGACAGAAAAATCCCCGCGTTTGAGGGCGATAAGGCAGAGATGGTTGAGGCTATCCGCCAGGCGCTCTTTGCTTCAAAGATTATCTCCTACGCTCAGGGCTACACCCTTATGCGCACTGCGGCTGACCACTACGGCTGGAACCTCAATTACGGCGGAATTGCGCTTATGTGGCGCGGCGGATGTATTATCCGCTCGGTATTCCTCGGTAAAATCAAGGAGGCGTACGACGCAAATCCCGAGCTTAAGAATCTTATTCTTGACCCGTATTTTAAAGAGACTATTGAAAAGCTTGTTCCCGCGTGGCGCAAGGTTGCCGCAGCGGCGGTGCAGTACGGCGTTCCCGCGCCCGCTATGACCTCCGCGCTCAGCTATTTTGACGGCTACACAACAGAACGCCTTCCTGCAAATCTTCTTCAGGCTCAGCGCGATTACTTCGGCGCTCACACCTATGAGAGAACAGACGCTCCGAGGGGCGAATTTTTCCACACTAACTGGACGGGACACGGCGGCGACACGGCGGCTTCAACTTACAATGCGTAATATTAAAATAATTGCTTTGGACCTTGACGGAACGCTTCTGAATTCAGATAAGCAGCTGACGGAGGAAAACGCGGCGGCGCTTGAAAGAGCGGCAGCGGCGGGGGCGGAAATCGTTCCCGCTACGGGGCGTTTCTTCCGCGGTATGCCGGAGTTTATCCGGGAGCTTCCGTATCTGCGCTACGTTATTTCGGTAAACGGCGCGCAGGTTTATGATATAAAGAATCAGAAAACCGTCTGTTCCTCGGAAATGCCGTGGGAAAGGGCGGTTTCCGTTATGGAGCGCCTTGATGAGATTGACGTTATTTACGACTGTTATCAGGACGGCTGGGGCTGGATGACGAAAGCGCTTTACGACAAGGCGGAGGAGTTTGCCCCGACAATCCATAACCTTAAAATGATAAGAACTCTCCGCACTCCCGTGCCCGAGCTTAAGGAGTATTTAAAGGAGAAGGGCGAGGGCGTTCAGAAAATTCAGATTTTCTTTAAGGATTTAAAATTGCGCGAAAAAATGCTTAAAGTCCTTCCCGAGGAATTCCCCGACCTTGTTGTTACAACCTCAATAGTTAATAATATTGAAATAAACAGCAAAGGCGCAACAAAGGGCAACGCGCTGAAAAGCCTTGCCGAATACCTCGGCGTTTTGAAGACTGAAACAATGGCGTTCGGCGACGATGACAACGATATTTCCATGCTTAAAGCGGCGGGAATAGGCGTTGCTATGGGCAACGCCGCAAAAGAGGCAAAGGCGGCGGCTGACTATATTACCGACAGCTGCGATAACAACGGAGTTGCAAAGGCGATTAAACATTTTCTGGAGAATGAACAATGAAGGATATTTACCTGATTGCAAAAACGGATAACGGACTCACTCGGGAAGAGATAAAAGCAGCGCTTCTTGACTCTTTAAAGGGCAGGGAGCTAAAAAAGGTGCTTATCCTTCCGCCCGATTTTACCCGCTTTCATTCAAACGCGGGGTATATAACTAACGTTTACTACCACACTCTTACGGAAATGGGCGCCAAGGTTGATATTATGCCTGCGCTCGGCACTCACGTCGCTATGACAGAGGAGCAGTGGAGGGCGATGTTCGGCGATATTCCTTACGAGCGAATGCTCGTTCACAGATGGCGCACGGACGTTGTTAAGCTCGGCGAAATCCCTGCTGAATTCCTTTCGGAAATCACAGAGGGGCTCTGGGACAAGCCCGTATCCGCAGAGGTTAACCGTCTTGTTATGGACGGGAGCTACGACCTTATTATATCCCCCGGTCAGGTTGTGCCTCACGAGGTAATCGGTATGGCAAACCATTCCAAGAACCTCTTTGTAGGCGTCGGCGGAAGCGAGATGATTAATAAATCCCATATGGTAGGCGCGGTCTACGGAATGGAGAGGATGATGGGGAAGGACCACACCCCCGTTCGCAGAATGTTTGACTACGGAATGGAGCACTTCCTTAAGGACAGACCTATCCTTTTTGTTCTTACCGTAACTACGGCCCCCGGCGGGAATATATGTACCCACGGGCTCTTTATCGGCGAGGGCAGGGAGTGTCTTACGAACGCCGTTAAGCTTGCTCAGCAGAAGAATATAGATTTCGTTGAGCACGGGGTGAAGAAATGCGTCGTTTACCTTGACCCCTCTGAGTTTAAGAGCACCTGGCTCGGCAACAAGGCAGTTTACCGTACGAGAATGGCAATGGCTGACGGCGGCGAGCTGATTATTCTTGCTCCGGGCGTTGAGCGCTTCGGCGAGGACGATAAGGTGGATAAGCTTATCCGTAAGTACGGCTACCGAGGAAGACTTAATACTCTTGAGGAATTCAGGAAGCCAGAAAACGCCGACCTGAGCGAAAATATGGGCGCGGCGGCGCATCTTATTCACGGCTCGTCGGACGGCAGGTTTACTATCACTTATGCCGTTAAGAACATAACGCAAGAGGAGATTTCCTCAGTAGGATTTAACGCGGCGGACTATGATGAACTGGCGAAAAAATACAATCCCGAAAAGCTGAAGTACGGCTATAATACCGTTGACGGCGAGGAAATTTATTTTATCCCCAACCCCGCCCTCGGACTTTGGATTAACCGCGAAAAATTTGAGGAATAATGTACAGGCAGGCGGTATCCGTCTGCTTTTTACACTTATATAATGTTGTAATATGTTTTGCCGTATGGTATAATAAACAGGAGGGCGGCGTTATGGATAAAATCACTGTTGACAGCTCGCTTTGCGTAGGCTACCGAGGGGACACAAGGTCGTTACCTGTATGATTATCGGCTATCCCGACGTTGAATATAAGCGCATAGCTCCCCGTAAGCCGCACGAAATAAAGAAAATATAAAAACTGAAAGGAATATAATTATGGCTATTAAGGTTAATAACATTAACAATGAAAACCGTAAAATTATTAATCAGCTCGGCGCGTTCAGCGTTGTTGAGTATGAGAAGGACTCAAGCGTTAATCTCCTGAACGCTCAGACGGAGTATTTTATGGGTAAGATGGGAGTAAGAAGACGTCAGGTTCTGGTTAATCTCAATAATTCTTCCGTCAAGGTTCAGGCGGGCGCAATGCAGTGGATGGCAGGACCCGTTGAGGCGAAAAGCGGAGTGAAAGGCGTCGGCGACCTTATCGCTAAAAAGATTAAAAGCTCAGTTACCAAGGAGAGTACGGTTAAGCCCGTTTACAGCGGAAACGGATTACTTATGCTTGAGCCTACATATAAATATATCATTCTGCTTGACGTTGCTTCCTGGGGCGCAGGTGTAACAATTGAGGACGGAATGTTCCTCGCCTGCGATAATACCGTTCAGGAAAAGATTGTTGCGCGTTCGTCGCTCTCATCTGCTATGCTCGGCAGCGAGGGTATATTTAATCTCAGCCTCAGAGGCAGCGGCGTTGCGGCGCTTGAAAGCAACGTGCCTATGGAGGAACTTATTGAAATTGAGCTTGATAACGATACGCTGAAGGTGGACGGCAATCTTGCTGTCTGCTGGTCCTCAAACCTCGATTTTACAGTTGAAAGAACCACCAAAACGCTCACAGGCTCTGCAATCAGCGGCGAAGGTCTTGTTAATGTTTACAGGGGAACGGGCAAGGTGCTTATGTGTCCCGTTGCGCCTACAGACAGCTTCGGAGCCTCAACCGCTACAACCGCGGCAAAATCAGCAGCTAAAAACAGTAACACTTTTGGTAAATAACGGAGGTAATACTATGTCAAAGAAATTGGGAATCTGCGTAGCGGTGCTGTCCGTTATAGCAATTTGTTTATCTGCGTTCAGCCTTTTCGCTGTTAAAACGGCGACGGATAATCAGCCGAAGGAAGAGGCGAAGGACGTTCAGTATGTAATGTACGTAGGCACTAACGATAAGGATACAAACGAGCCTGTCTGCAAGCCTGAGGAGGCTAAGGCAAAGGTTGATGAAATTCTTATAAAGCATTTCGGCGGCTTTACAATTCAGGACGCAAACGGCGGCTGGGTTGACGATTCGGGAAAGAGGTACGATGAGTATACTGTAGTCGTTTATATCAGCGATACCGACCTTGAATCAGTACACAAGGCGGCGGACGACCTGATTAAAGAGTTCAATCAGAGCTCCGTTTTAATTCAGGCTAACGAAACGAAAACCGAATTTTATTCAACCGAACAACAGTAAACATCATATGTTTCTCAAAGCGCCCTGCGGGAGTTAACGCTCAGTCGGGCGCTTTCTTTTTTATAAATATAAAACTCTTGAATATGGCTTAACAAAATGATATAATATGGACAATTTATTATTACTTTGACTATCAGGAGAACATTATGAAACTGAACAACGTAGATTTTGATACCTATTTTAATAATTATCCCGATGAAAACGGCTACTTCGGAAAATACGGCGGCGTTTACGTTGACGATAAGCTTAAAGCGGCTATGGCTGAGATAACTCAGGCGTATTATTCAATCTGTCAGTCAAGAAAGTTTATTGCCGAGCTGAGAAGAATAAGAACTGAATTTCAGGGCAGACCTACCCCGATTTCTCACCTTGAAAGGCTTTCGGATTCTCTCGGCGGAAAGGTACAGCTCTACGCAAAGAGAGAGGATTTAAACCATTCGGGCGCTCATAAGCTTAACCACTGTATGGGCGAGGCGCTTCTTGCAAAATATATGGGCAAAAAGAAGGTAATAGCTGAAACCGGCGCAGGTCAGCACGGAGTTGCTCTTGCCACTGCGGCTGCTTACTTCGGGCTTGAGTGCGATATTTATATGGGCAGCGTTGATATAAAAAAGCAGGCGCCAAACGTTGCACGAATGAAGGTTCTGGGCGCAAACGTTGTAGAGGTTACCCACGGGCTTCAGACGCTTAAGGAGGCGGTTGACGCTGCTTTTGAAGCGTACAGCAAGGAGTATAACGACGCTATTTACTGTATAGGCTCAGTGCTCGGTCCTCATCCCTTCCCGATGATGGTACGCGACTTTCAGAGCGTTGTAGGTATTGAGGCGAGGGAGCAGTTTGTAAATATGACGGGCCACCTTCCGAACGCAATCGTTGCCTGCGTTGGCGGCGGAAGCAACTCGGCGGGGCTTTTTGCGGGCTTTTTGAACGACCCTGTTGATATTTACGGCGTTGAGCCTCTCGGCAGAGGCGCTAAGCTCGGCGACCACGCGGCAAGCCTGAAATTCGGAACAGAGGGAATTATGCACGGATTTAACAGCATTATGCTTAAGGATGAAAACGGCGACCCCGCTCCCGTATATTCAATCGCCAGCGGACTTGATTACCCCTCGTCGGGACCCGAGCACGCGTTCCTTCAGGAAATAGGCAGAGTCAAGTACGATTTAATTGACGACGAAGAGTCGATTGACGCGTTCTATAAGCTTTCAAGACTTGAGGGAATTATTCCCGCTATTGAAAGCTCCCACGCGGTAGCGTACGGAATGAAGCTTGCTCAGACTATGGACCACGGCTCAGTGCTTATCAACCTCTCGGGCAGAGGAGATAAGGACCTTGATTACGTTATTGAAAAATACGGAATAAGATAATAGCGCATAACAAAAGGCAACGGTAATCCGTTGCCTTTTTATATTGCAAAAAATTAACGGAAAGGTACAAACTGTTAACCCGGAGTTTGTTCTGTTTATTGCAATCTTTTTTGCGCTGTGTTATGATTGAGGTGATAAAACAAAGAATCTGTAATAAAACGGAGTCGGTTATGGAACAGATACTTTTAGTGGAAGATAATGAGCATATTCTGAAAATCAATACAAAATACCTTCAGGCACAGGGCTACCGCGTTTCGCAGGCGGAGAGCGTTGCCGAAGCGAAAGCGCTTATCGAACAAAACGTTTTTGACGTCATTGTGCTTGATATTATGCTGCCCGACGGAAACGGCGTGGATTTTTGCAGCGAGCTCCGCGAGCACTCTGCCTGTCCCGTTTTGTTCCTGACCGCCAAGGTCAGCGACGAGGATATCGTCAGCGGTTTTGAAAACGGCGGTGACGATTATCTCACTAAGCCGTATGATTTAGACGTATTCGGCGCACGGGTTAAGGCGCTCATCAGACGCAGCAAAAGCACGCTTCCTCAAAACGGCCGTTATTCCGTCGGTGCGCTCTGTTTTGATATTGTCAAATCGCAGGCATTTGCAGAAAATACCGAGCTGCTGCTTTCGGGCAAGGAGTTCGGGCTGTTGCTGTATCTTGCGCAAAACCGCGCACGGAAGGTATCGAAAGAGGAGCTCTTTAAAGAGGTATGGGGCGTTCGGGAGGACAGCGATTTTACGGCGGTGTGGACAACGGTTTCCCGCCTGAATAAAAAAATCGCCGGCTATGCGCATCTGTTTTATATAGACTCCGACCACGACGGCTATGAATTAGTAATGATTAAGGCGGGCAGACAATGAAAAAATCATCCGGTAAAACGCTGAATTACGTCGTATATCTCGTTCTCGTTATAGGCTTTCTTGCTCTGCTTTCGGGAACGCTTCGCGAATTACCCGCCGAAAAGTACAGCGAACAGGATTTTATAACATATCATAACGAGCTGCTTACACCCGAAGAAATCAGCAACGGTGCAAAGCCGAAGCCGTTTGATGAAAAAAACGGCTTTTCCCGTTACCGCACAAGCGTGATGGAGCTCGACTTAACGCCGGGCGAGGTTTACGGAATCTATGCGGAAAACTTTACCTATGCAACCAAGGTATTCGTTGACGGGAAGGTTCTCTATGAAGGCGGCAGGGTAGCGGATAACAAAGAGGAATATATCCCGAAAACGGGAACCTTTACGGTTTATTTTACCGCAGACGAGCATACGCAAATCGTCATTCAGCGCTGTAATTTTGACCATGCGAGATGGAGCGATTTTTCCTTTAGTATGGATAAGCAGGAAGTGATTACCCGCAACGCGCAGCTCCGTATGTTCAAAAGCCTTGCGGTTATCGTATTTCTGTTTACGCTCGGCTTGATTAACCTCGGAATGTTTGCCGGTATGCACGAGCGCAGGCAGTATCTCTGGTACGCAATGAGCTGCTTTTCCATATTGCTCAATATCGCGCTGACGAACCCGAAGCTGATAATGACCGTGTTCCCGAATCTCAACTGGTTTATCGGGCATAGAATTGAATCCTGCTCGCTCGTTTTAACGGGCGCGTTTCTGATACTGTTTGTCCACGACTGCATTGAAAAGCCGAAATGGAAATTACTGAACATCGCCGATTATGTTTTAATCTGCGGCTCGCTTTTATACTTTGTTCTTTTGCCCGTCAGCATTTACAGCCGCTATGTGCTGTATCTCGGTATCGCGGCGGCGGTTTACGGCGTTATCTATTTTATTTATTACCTGCTTTGGCTGATAAAAAACAGGGCGACCGTAAAGCCCGTCAAGCGGCTCTATCTTATCGGCATACTAATTATCGTTTTCGCCGTAACGATGGGCGCGGTGCATCTTTCCACGCCGTTCCTTTTTGCCACCAATATCGGGCTGACCGTTTTTGAGGTCATTATGACGCTTGCAATGGCAATGGAATTCAGGGATATACAAAAGGCATATGAAACCTCAAAGGGCAACGAGGAACAGCTACGCCGTATGAACGAAAGTATGGAGCAGGGGCTCGAGCTTCAAAAAAACTTTATATCCATAATGAACCACGAAATCCGCACGCCGTTGACAGTGATTGCGGGCTATTCCGAGCTCTCCGCCAAGGAGCTGGAATCGCGCGGTGAAAACGACGAGGAGCTGATTCGCTCCCTGCAATATATCAAGCAGGAGGCGCTGCGCCTCGGGCGTATTGTGGAGCAATCCGATATCGCCGCAAGGTCAGAGCTGGCGCTGACAACGATGGAAGAAATTGAGCTGGAGCAGTTGTTTAAAGAAGCACAGACCTTCTGCGAGCCGATTTGCGAAAAGCGCAGCAACCGCATTGTAACGGAATGCGCGAAGGGACTCACCCTGAAAGGCTACCACGACAGCCTGATTCAGCTTTTGTATAACCTGATTATCAACGCAAGCCGCCATACGGAAGCGGGAACTATCCGCTTATGCGCGGAAAAAGACGAGAGCGCTATCACCGTAAGCGTTTCGGATAACGGCGACGGTATTGATGAATTAACGGCGCTTCACGCCTTTGAAAAGGGCTTCAGCGGCGACGGAGGAAGCGGGCTCGGGCTCGCTATCTGTAAGGAAATTGCCGAAGGTCATCAGGCGGAAATTTTCATTGGAAATAACGAATCGGGCGGCACAACCGTTCGCACGGTATTTCCCGTTTAAGCAGAGCTTAACGGATAAAACCTTACAATTCTGTAAGGTTTTATTTTTTTGCGCCGCAATTATGATATTTTAGAATAGAACTAAACTTTATAAAGGAGTAGTGTTTATGAAAAAGGTAAATAAGCTTATGAAAAGTATTACCGCCTTTCTGCTGGCATTGCTGATGTTCTTCAGCCTGCCGTCGGCAGTATATGCCTATATCGGCGCTGTCGTAACGGGCGATTCGGCTGTCACGCACGGCGTCGGCTTGAAGGACGGCAACGAAACCTATGCGTACATTGAGAACGATTATATCCATTTCGATGTCTGCATAGCGTCCAGAGCCGTGGAACATCTCAGCATGGTCGGCTCTCATGCGCATACGATTCCGAAATCGGCATACGATACCTACGATAAGAAGAAGTATTCGCTGGATGATTTCGGTGCGCAGAATATTACCATTATGAAGGCGCCCGTCAATTCTTATGACGCGGAGCATGATGAATACGACGTCGGCAATTATACTCCGATGGTGGTAACAAGAGTAGACCCGCGCTTTGATGTTGACGATTATTTCCCGATGTACGAGGGCGACGATTACCCCGCTCATTTCCATGGCGACATTGCGCTTGATTATCGCTTCGGCACGGGCAATAACGGCTACACCGTTCATACCTATTTTACCCTTGTGAAGCTCAACGAGGGCAGCCATACGAATATGGATATGAACAGCGTTCCTGTGGATGGCAATGACGAAACGGTCAACTGGGGCGTAAGCTGCACCACCTATGTGGAATCCGATAAGGTGTTCCGTGAGTTCATCAGCGAGGACAAGACCGGAACCGGCAATCCCGATACCGGTGCGGGCTTTACCGACCGCGCGGAATACCATATGGAAAACAACACCTTCTTTAAGGTGGATATGGAGTTCGTTGACTTTGCAAAGATGGGTCACGAAACCATTACGCAGGCGCAGCTCAAGGATATTGCGGTCGATGCGGAAACGAGAAGCGAAAGCGGAACGCTGTCCCAGACCGTGATTTCAAACGGCGTCAGCGCAACCGCGCCGAATACGGTTACGGAAGCCTATATCGGCAGTTACAGCACAGCGGCTCCGTTTGTTGCCTGCTCCTATTATTACTACCATTCGATGGCGGGCGGCGTTGAAAACCACAACTGCTATTATCCCGAATCAATTGAATATGCGGGCAATTCGCTGAAAACCTACACCCCGGGTTACTGGGCGTTTACGCAAAAGAATACGCAGATTATCCTTGATGAAACCGTTTCAACAACTACGAAATACAGCAACGAATTCAGTGGTCTCTGGGGCTTCCGCAACCTGATGCTTCAAGACGAAATTGAACAGCAGGAAATCGAGCCTGATAAATTCGACATCAAGGGCGACGCGCAATATCTTGCCGTATTTCCCGACGGCGCTAAAAAAGACGACAAGGGCAAGCAGGTTTATAAGGTGCTTCCCGCCGCTACCGCCGACGAAATCAAAACGCTTGAAAAGACCAACGGCACCTGCGTTGCACAGTATCGCGGCGATTACACCGTCGAAACCAACAGCGACGGCTCCGTAAAATACTATAAATTTACGGCGGGCGTTGCCGCGCTCAGCGCGTCAGTTACGGCAACATGGAACGCGGTAAACAGCTACTTCCGTCTGAAGCCCGACGGTACGCCCGAATTTGACCAGAACGCCGTTTCGCTGAACGCCCCGACTTTTAAATTCTATGAGGCAAAGGACGGCGGCGGTCTTACCTTTGACGGGTACGACAGCAAGCTCGGCGCAAAATTCGGCATCAAGCCCGATAAAAACGGCGCAACGATTAATATCAGCCTGCCCGGCAACTCCGTTCAGGTAAAGGGCGCAAACATTGATACAAAGGGCAACCTCGTTTTCACGGGTAAATTCAAAATGAATCTCTTTGTTGCCCAAATGGAAATGCTCAAGCTCGGCTACGGTATGAACGATAAAGCCGAATTCGTTTGCAACGGCGTGCACGCAAAGGGTAAGCTGAAAGTCCCGAAAGCACCCGGTAAAGATAAAGAAGACGACGAAGACGCAAAGCCGAATGTTCTCGGCTTCGGCGGCGCCAAAATGGAAGGCGAGGTCAATACCTTCCCCGGAGAAGAACTTTATGATTTCAAGTTTGAGCTGACCGTTAAAAACCTGTTTTCAACAAAAGCGGAGCTCTCACTTGTTCGGCTGAAAAACGGACGCCTCTGCCCCGAGCATCTCTACTTTGAGCTCAAGGCGGAAGCAGAGGGCGCAGGCATTGATTTAACGCCCGGAACGCCCGCCGTTACTATCACCGGCGGTGGCGGCGGTATCGACGGTCTTGCTTCTACGATTGACGGAAACTATACCTGCATTCCGCCCGTCGTTCTGACTCTTGTAACCTACGGTCAGGTTATCAAGGTGGTCGACGGAAAGCTGACCGCACAAATCGGCCCGAGCATACTGAAGCTGTCGGGCGAAGACCTCGGCTTTAAGATAGGCGATTCCAACCTTGAAATCGTAGACAGCCTTTACGCAGGCGTATACCTGACGGGTAAAGAAATCACCTACGGAACATCTAATATCGCCAAGAGGACCTACCGCGGCGTTACCTTCGGCGGCAGCCTCGGTATCGGCGTCAAGATTTTCAACTTCAAAGACGATAAGGACCCGCTTGCCAACACGCTTAAATTCTTCAATAATACCATAAGCGCAAACGCTTCTCTCGGCGCTGAAACCTTTGCGGGCGGCGCAACGGATAATTCTAAATGGATGTATCTTTATGTCGGCGCTTACGGCAACGCTTCCTGCTCGCTGAATATTCCCGCAGGCGTTCCCGCTATCGGCGGCAAGGCGCTGCTCGGCGCAGCACTTGATTTCAAGATTGGCGCGCAGACGGCGTTTGAAACCGGAAACGGCGGCGACAGCGCAAAGCAGTTCTTCAAGAACGCCTCCATTACCGGCGGTATTGCCGCAACGGGTTACGTATGGCCCGTTTACGGAAGAGTTATCTATGTACTTCCCGATAAGGTTTCGCTTAAGGGCAAGCTCTTTAGCGAATTGGAGCCGATTAAATGGGATGATATTCTCGTAGACAATCAAAGCGGTCAGAACGCCGGTACTCGTACCGTTGCGCTCAGCGAGCCCGAGATGGTGGAAACCGAGGACGGCGAGCAGGCTATCGCTTATGCGCAGGCAAACATTGCCCCTGTTAAGACAAGATTGCTTGCAAACAACAACACCAGGAGCACCTTCACCAAGACGGTTGCCGCCGGCACCGCAAATATTGCAGACGGCGAGCACCTCGTACTTGCTGTTGTTCCGAAGAATGCAGAGGATATTGACGCGCTGGAGAATTCAATTTCCTGCGATAAGCTCGATTCCCTCAACTGGCTTCCCGATGTCATTCCCGAAACGGATACCGACCCGGGCTACAATGTATGGCGAAGCACCTATGAAGCCGATGAAGAAGGCAATGTTGTTAAGGAAGCCGTTTATCTTTCGCTCACGAAGGAGCAGGCGGCAAAGAACAGCGGTAAAACCTCCGTTACCGCAGGCGTTGATTTTGATATCCGCGGCCTTGCCACAACGCCGGTTACCGCTCTGAACGCGTCCCTTTCCGGCGATGTGGTAAGCGCAACGATTGAAAATCCCGAAGCGGAAAAGCATTACGCGCTTTATACCTACCTTGGCAAAAAGACGCTCGATGAAAACGGAAAAGAGCAGATTTCTGCCGATTACTGCGTAGAGGCGCGCGATATTACCAACACCGCCGGCGTTCAGGCAATCACGCTGAACACCTCCGGCAATATTGCACCGACGGGCGATTACTATGTAACCACCGCCCTTGTTGAAAAAACCAAGGTAACCGTTAAGAACGATAACGGCACGGAGGAAGAAATTGACGCGGAAATCCCCGTGGATTCCAACGTATCCGACGCAACATATCACTATGTCAACACAACAGTCCCGACTGCACCGCAAAATGTCAGCCTTGAACTCATCGGTAACGAGTCGATGAAGGCAAGCTGGAAAAAGGTGGATAACGCAGACGGCTACAAGCTTACGATTTATCAGAAGGACGGCGACGAGTGGGTAGATACCGGACGCGGTTATAATCTCACAAACGATGATTTCTCTGCAACGCAGGGTCTTGCATATGACGAAGCTGCCAAAACCTATTCCATTGAAATGGCAATGACGGTAGGCGGCGACGGCAAAGCGAGCACGCTCACGAGCTCCGACGGCGACACCGTTCAGATAAGCGCCGAAGCGGCTAAGGAAATCGCGGCGCTTGAAGCGGGAAAGAACTATAAGGTCGGCGTTCAGGCATACAAGAGCAACACGCTTCTGCTGGACGGCGAAGCCTCCGATTATGACGAATACAGCGCGGAAACGCAGTCAGAGGCAAAGCTGCTTCCCGTTTATAAGCCCGTCACCTTTGATGTCAGCGTCGGCGGTAAAGCAATTACACCCGACGAAAACGGCGTCTATAACGCGGTTGTGAACAATAATGGCTATGCTGTCATTCCGAGTAACGCAAAAAGCGGTAATACAGATGTTTCCGCTAATACTGTATTCACTGTCAATCAGGTAAATCTTACGGACGACAGCGGCAACGATTATTCCGTTCCCCTTGACGAGGTTAATGCAGATGAATTCAGAATGCCCGATTTTGAAGGAACCATTGCTCTTGAAATCTCTGCCAAATATACCCACGACGGCGTAACGGACGAAACACTCGCTTATGTATATGTCAGCAAGGATAATGTAGCGCCCGTCATCACGCTTGATGAGGAAACCTTCTACGCCGATAAGAACGGCGATTATACCGTTACGGGTGTGACCGAGCCGGGCGCAACGGTTCTTATCAACGGAGAACAGACGGTAACAGCTGATGAAAACGGCGCATTTACCTACAGTGCAAATCTCGGTGGTGAGCTTTCCGCCGTTGTAAATATGACGGCAAAGGACGAAAACGGAAATGAATCCGAAACGGCATCCACCATCATTACGGGTGTTGTGGATATCAGCGGCGCGTCGGTCAGCGGCGTTGTCAATAAGACCTATACCGGCGCCGCTCAGACGCAGGAGCTTACCGTAACGCTCGCAGACGGCACTATACTCGATGAAACGGCATATGACATCGCTTATGCGAACAATGTAAATGCAGGCACGGCAACGGTTACCGTTACGGGTAAAGGACTCTATACGGGAATGCTGAAAAAGACATTCACCATTGCGAAGCTTGGCCTTACAGGCGCTACGATAAAGGGCGTGACAAACCGTGTTTACAGCGGCAAGGCGCAGACTCAGAATGTAACGGTAACGCTGAACGGCAAAACGCTTCCCGCCTCTGCCTATTCCGTAACCTATGTGAACAATACCAACGCCGGCAACGCTTCGGTTATCATCAGCGGCAAGAACAATTACAACGGCTCAAAAATCGCCTACTTTACCATAGCCAAAGCGGCGAATCCGTTGAAGCTGAAAGCGAAAAAGCCGACCGTTAAGTATGCGAAGCTGAAGAAAAAGAAACAATCGCTTGCCCTCAAAAAAGCCGTTACGGTTTCGGGAGCACAGGGGAAGAAAACCTATGCACTTTCCTCTGCAAAGCTCGGCAAAAAGAACTTCAAAAAGAAATTTACCGTCAATAAAAAGACGGGCAAGATTACTTTGAAGAAGCGCTTGAAGAAGGGTACCTACAAAGTAAAAATCAAGGTGACCGCCGCCGGCAACGGCAATTATAACAAAGCCGTCAAAACCGTTACAGTTAAGATTAAAGTTAAATAATCAAAGGAAAAGCGCCTCTCTTTCGAGAGACGCTTTTTCATTAAAAAATAGTGCTTATGGCTCGAATTGGAATAAACGAGCGATAAATCCCTGCAGTTGTTATACTTTTTGTATCAAAAAAATGTCTAAAACGATTGATATAGCTGCGTTTGAGCCACCTGTAAATATCCCTGTAAATTTACCTGAAAACTGTAAAAATCCCTGCAATTTTGGTAATAACAACGTCATAACAACGACTCATCAAAATCAATTTGAAAGCCTCAAAACCGTTGATATACCTACATTTTCACGCATAAATATAACGGACATACGATGTTCGTACGCCCGTTAGTGTGGCAGAGGTATAAGGATTCGAACCTTAAATGACGGAGTCAGAGTCCGGAGTGTTACCGTTACACTATACCTCTATATATAAATATGCCTTTTTGCAAGAGATAATATACCACAAACAAAGTTAATTATCAAGTAAAATTTTTATTTTCTTGGATTTTTTTGAAAATTTTTTCTTTTATTGTAGATATTTGTTGTTTTGTATGATACAATTAATACATATTTAATATACTGTTTAAATTGATTTGTTCAGGAAAGTGAATATATGAATACGGTATTTATTAAAAATAATATAATTACGATTTCCCGGCAGGTAATGGTATGCGCGGTTATTTGCGCTGTTATTCTTGCCGGTTTATTTTATTTACCGCCTGATGCATATGCGCTGAACAGCGATTATATGAACTACGGCAAGTGGATGAACAACGATAAGGTAAGCTCCTACCCTCTGAATTACGAAAATGCAGGCAATACGCTTACGGGCAAATTCAGGTTTTATACTGACAGCAATCTCGGTATTTATACCAATTTTGAAATTAATGAAACCTCGCTGAATAGTGCGGACGATGTTTTTATTACTTACGATTTTCATATGCCCGGAGAGGATTACAGCCTGACAGTTGGGGAAGACGGACTGACTGAATACAGTAACGAGCAGGGCAAAAGCGTTTTTAAGGCGGAAGCTAACTTTAAAAAGGGAACTTATCTTTCTGCAGCTCAGTACGTCGGCGGGACGTACGATTCCTGCTACGTAGATATTACTCTTTTTATCAACGGCCACAATTACAAAATAACAAAGAACAAAAAGCTCTACGGAGAGCAGCTTTATATGGAGCTTCCGACTACGGTAGCAGCAACGCGCTCAACCACATTGCGTTCAACTGCGAAAAAAGCGGATAAGAAAACGAAAAAATCAACAACCCCAAAGAAGAAAAGCCCCAAGAGCACTATATCAAAAAATAAGGCGGCAGCCCGCGCCAAAAATTCAACTACAAAATTTAAGCCGAAGTACAATGTTACGACAGCAAAACAGCAGAAAACCGAAACAAACAAAACCGCCGCGGCAAAAAACACGGCGGCGAAAGCAAATACAGATACCTCCGAAGAGACTCAATTACTGCAGGAAGACGCTGAAAACAAAGAGGATAAATATGAAATCAATCCTCAGGCAAAGCGATTTTTCCCGCTCCTTTTAATTATTATTTTAATCGGAGTAGGCGCGCTTTGCATAGGCGCTGCAAAAAACAAAAAGGAAAAGAAGGACGACAAAGAGGAAGAAAAGGACGAATAATTACCAGATAATGCCGAAGAATGCAAGAGGGCGCAAAAACAACTCCCGTATTCTGAAGCCGAGGGAATCAGCGCCGTTGGGAGCAGGAATTGCAGCATAGCAAACTCCTGCTTTTTTCATTATTTTTTTACTGCGCCAGATATGGAATCTACTTGTTACAAAGGCAACTCGCGCCGTATCACCGAGTAGCTTTTTGGTATACTGAAAATTCTGAAGCGTCGTTTTTGCCTCGTTTTCAAGGATAATTCTGTCTTCATCAATTCCGAGCTCAAGCAGGGAATTGCGCATTATTTCAGCTTCGCTGAGGTGTTGATTTTCTTCCTTCTTACCACCCGACACCACTATTTTAACCTCGACGTGCTCCTTAGCGTAAGCAGCACCCGTTTTAATTCTTTCAAGAAGCAGGGGAGAAGGCAAATCGCCGTTTAGCGGACCGCCTAAAATAAGAATATAATCTACCATAATATCACCACCTAAATTATATTTTAACGGCGGTAATATGTCAAGAAACTTGAATAAACGGCGTAAATAATTTATAATTAAGAAAAGGCGGTGAAGCAATGAAGCATAAAATTTCATCATTTATGTACAAAAGAATGGTAAAGGGGCTTGCGAGAGTTCTTGACGGCGGCAGCGTTCCTATGCCCGACGGCAGGGAGCCGATTATTGCCGACAGCGACGCGGACCTTAACATAATAGCCTGGGGCGACCCGCAGATTTCAGCCCTTTCTCCTTTGCGCTCTGCAAGGACGTATTCCGCCTGCCGCGACGTTGAAAAAGCGCAGGGGAATTTTGACGCACTTATTCTTGCGGGCGACGTTTCCGAATACGGCGCGTGCTGCGAATACAGAATGGCGGCAAAGCTTATTAACAGCATTGCGGATAAATGCGGCAGCATAATTGCCGTTACGGGCAACCACGATATAAGAATAAGAGGCTATAAAAAGCAGGTAAAGCGCTTCAACGATTTTTTAGGGCTTATCAAAAACGGCTTGCAGCACGGCGAAGAGCATTACTATTTTTCACATACAATAAACGGCTACAAATTCATTATGCTCGGCGCGGACAGAAACGCCTTTGAGGCAAGCTACATAAGCGAAAAGCAGCTCGACTGGCTTGATAAAGAGCTTAGCGAGGCTGAGGACGGAAAGCCCGTATTTGTAATAAATCATCAGACCTTGAAAAATACGAACGGTCTGCCTGAATCCTGGATGGGAATGGGCAGCTGGCGCGGCACGGTAGGTAAGCAGTCCGACAGGATTAGAGAAATATTTGAGCGGCATAGCGGCATTATCTTCATAACGGGGCATCTTCACTACGGAATAAGCGCGTTCAGCTATGAGGATTACGGCAGCTATAAGGCGCTTGCTCTGCCTACGGTAGGCGTGCTCAACCACGGGAAAAACAGCAAGCTCGGGCAGGGCTACGTTATTACCGTTAAGGGAAATGAGATAACCGCAAGGGGCAGGTGCTTCTGCGAGGGTAGGTACTACTCACGGGAAACCGAGAACAGCTGTATTGAGATTAAGAGTTGAAAACAACCGCAATATTTATTATAATATAGATATATTCATTTAAGGAGTAATATGTATGAGCAAAAAGCCTAAAGAAAAGAAAGATATAGGCAAAACCTATGTCGGCAAAAAAGAGCTGTGGATGTTTTCCATCGGCGGACTCGGCCAGGGTATGATTTACGCTATGATGTCAAGCTACATAAGCGATTACTACGTTAACGTTCTTCATCTTCCGCTTATGTTCGTTTTGCTTTTAATGCTTCTCGCCAGAATCTGGGACGCTATCAACGACCCGCTTATGGGAATTATTGTTGACAGGCACGAAACAAAATGGGGCAAGCTTAAGCCGTACATTCTTTTTGCGGCGGCGCCCGTTACGGTGCTTACCGTTATGATGTACCTCAGCCCGAGCCTTGAGCAGAAGCAACTTATGGTTTATTCGGCAATAGTTTACGTTGCATGGGGTATGATGTATACTATGGCGGACGTTCCGTTCTGGAGCATTCCCAACGTTATAACTCCTAACGGCGAAGAGAGAAGCCACGTTGTTTCCTTCGCTAAAATATGGAACAGCGTAGGCTCCGCACTTCCCGAGATTTTCTTCTTTGCTTCGGGATTCATTCTTCCGCTTATTATCAGCACAACAGACCCCGAGGAATATAATAAAAAGAAATACCTTATCATTGCCTGCACGGTTGTTGCAATCGGTATGGTGCTTTACGTTAATTCCTATTTCCACATTAAAGAGAGAGCGGTTCCGCCGCCGACAAGGAAGGTTGAAGGTGAGCCGTCAACGCTTTCAAGAGTTTTCCGCTGTAAGCCGTTGCTTCTTGTAATAGCAATGGGTATTCTTTCAAGCGGACGTTATATGGTACAGGCTGCTGCAATCCACGTTGCAAGATATGCGTTTTATATAGGACCGGACCTCAGCAATATGACTCTTGAGGAAAAGACCGCGGCTATTGACGCTTCAGTTGGTACGGTTAAAACCATCTTCCAGATGTGCGCCGTTGTAGGTATGTTCGGAGCAACTATCTTTATGCCGAAGCTTATGCAGAAGTTTGACTATAAAAAGCTGCTTATAACAACCTGTCTTGCGGGCTTCGTTGCAAGCATCGGAACAACGCTTGTAGGCTGGTTCACAAATCAGCTTTACGCTTGTATTCCGTTCATTCTCATTCAGTGTATACCGCTCGGCGTTATCAACACCCTTTCAATCGCGATGATTTACGATTGCCTTGACTATATGGAACTTACAACGGGCCACCGCGATAATGCGCTCGGCTCAGCGTGTCAGGGACTTATCAACAAGTTTGGCTCCGCGCTTTCAACAGTAGGTATTGTTGCTATGTATATGGCTATCGGTATGGAGCCTGATAAAATGCTCTCCTCAACCGCAATCGTTGCGGCAACAGAGCTTCCGAGAACGCAGAACTTTGCTATGTTCTCGCTTGTTTCAATTATCCCCGGTGCAAGTATGCTGCTCTGCTCAATCCCGATGTTCTTCTATAAGCTTTCGGGCGAAAACAAGAAGAAAATGCAGGAGGAGCTCGCGGCTCAGAGAATAGCAAGAGGAATTACTTACGAAGAATAATAATTTTAAGGACGGGCAATGCCCGTCCTTTTTATTACAACCGATATTTATTAATTCTTAATTCATAACATATCAGGTGAGGTTAATTTTCATCATAATCTGAAAATGGTCGCTCGGGTAAACGTTATCATAGGTAGTTGTGATAACCTGATAAAGGTTTACCTTTATTCCTTTTTTTGAAATCATAAAGTAATCAATGTTGTTATCGTCAAGGCGCTTGCCCCATTTCTGATAGGTTGCGCAGCGCATTGATTTTTTTGTTTTGTACTTTGCGTCAAAGAAGGATGCGGTTGCCGCCTTATAGGTTTCGCTCTCCTCGTCCGCATTGAAATCGCCCATAATAACGCTCGGAAGCCCGCCGAACTGCTGAATTTTTTCAAGAACGACGTTGATTCCGTTAATTCTTGCCTCGTCGCTGACGTGGTCAAGGTGGGTATTGAAAACGACGAGCTCTTTTTTGGTATCCTTTTCGGTAAGAATAACGTAGGAGCAGATTCTGTAGCACGCGGCACCCCAGTCCTTGCTCATTTTTTCGGGCGTTTCGGAAAGCCAGAAGGAGCCCTTGTCCTTAAGCTCAAAGCGGCTTGTGTTATAAAAAACGGGGCAAGCCTCGTGGAGAGGGCTGTTATCGCGGTATTCAATAACGTTGTCATAGCCTTTGAGGGTTTCGGTAAGGTATTTATAGTGAACGGGAGTTACCTCCTGAAAGCCGATAATATCGGGCTTAACGGAAGCAATGTTTGAATCAATAAGCTTTGCACGGTAAAACCAGCTTTTCTTAAATACGTCAGTAGGGCTCCAGGTTCTTACGTTTACGCTCATCAGGGTAATATCCGCGGTTTTCTTTTCTGTGGAAATATCAAAAACCTCCCTGTCGGACTTGTATTTCGGGTAATACATAAAGTCCGCAAAGCAGGTTGCCGCAACGATTACAAGAATACAGCAGAAAACGATGCCGATTATTTTGAGTACCTTTTTCATAAAATCTCCCCCTTTGATAATTTAAGTATATTTCAAAAAGCAAAAATTTGCAAGCAAAAACAAAAAGCGGCGCGCCAAAAAACGCTCCGCTGAAAATCTGATTATTCTATTGTGAGAATATCCGAAAAGCCCGTAACGTCAAAAATCTCGCGGACTATTTCGTTTGTTCCCGTAATTTTCACTGTTATTTCTCCCTCAGATTTTCTTATCTATAATCATTTCAACATTAGCGCCGTTAATACGGATTCTCACCTCGTCGGCAAGCTTTGCAACAACTGAATGCTCAAGCTCATCCCAGTCGTCATCGGGCTTGCGCTGAACGGCGTCGCGGTACTGACTCAGCGACCATTCAGAGAAATTTGATATTCCGCCGCTCTCAATAACGGCGGTTCCGTAGTGGTCTGAATTACTGGTTTGAATAGCAATAACCGCCTTTTCAAAAACGTCCCTGACCTTGCCCATAAAGCCCGTGACATCGTTTTTTCCGCTTGTTGAGTAGTGGAGGAGCTTCTCTCTTTTATCGGAATCCATCAGAGTTATTGCAAGAAGGTGAAGGTGGAAATTGCCACCCTCTGCCTCTATCCAAAAATCAGCTTCCTGTTCGCCCGTGAGCGCAGTCATCATACCCATCATCTCCTCCGCAAAAAGGCGAAGATGAATAGCGTCTTTTTTCTCAAGTGAGCTGTATGCTGAAACTCTTTCAGCAAGTTTAAGAGCTTCGGCAATGCCGTCGCCGTTAGTTGAAACGTGAACTATATCTGATTTCATCTTTTATTCCTCTTTTTTTAAGTTTAATAATCTTATATTTTTAAGTATGATTAATCAAGCGGTAAATGATTTTCAAGCAAATACTTTGCGTAACCGCTGCTTGTATAGGCTGCAAATTTCTGATACTGGTCCGATTTTTCGCTGTTGGCAAAATCGCAGATGCTTTTTATTATAATCGCCGTAGGCTGAGGGGCTCTGCTGTTTTGGCAGGTAAAGGCAACGCTGTAGGATTCCATATCAAGCCCTACGGTACGCGGAAAAAGGGAGAGCACCTGCTTTTCAACAACCGCACGGTTAGCAACAACGGAGCTTCCGCAGGCAAGCGGCCCTATATGAACGTGGAATTCGTTATCCTCCCTGCCCATCGTATTTTTAACAATATCAATTATTTCGCTCGAAGTATAAACGGAGCGCGGACGGGGAAGAAAGCCTATATCGCCAAAGCGGATTTCTGTTTCATCGGGACCGACAAATTTTCCCGTTGAATAGTCCCATATTACGTCGGGAACTATAACATCGCCGTAAATCTGTTTTGCTTCGTCGCCCGTACCTGCTGCAATTCCGCTCATAATTATATATTGCGGGCGGAATTCCTGAATCGCCTTCATTGTTAAAACCGTAGCGGCGGTCATTCCCATAACGTTCTGCTGTGCGGTAACTATTCTGTGGCGCTTACCGTCCCTTTCAAAAAACGTTTCATAGTAAATCTGGCTGTCGCCTTTAATAACAATCCTTTTCCATCCGCTGTACAGATTTTTTATACTTTCGGTTTCTATAACTACCGCTGTAATAATAAATGCGGTGCACTGATAATCATTCCCCATTTTTTCCACGCCTTTAAATATTATAAATTGTTTTTATCATTTCCAAAAACTCAGCCTTTCGGGGTCCAGCCCTATATCAGCTGCCCTGAAATGCGGGTTTTTTCCTGATTTTTTCTGTTTTTCGTAATCCCTCAGCGCCTTTACCACAGTTGATGAAAGAATAAGGCAGCAGGGGATGTTAATTAAGGTCATAAGTCCCATTGTTATATCTGCCATAGTCCAGGCAAAATCCATTGGGATTATTGCGCCAAAGAAGATAATCACCGTACAGATAATGTAAAACACGGTCATAAATTTCTTTGAGGGCTGGCGCTTTTTATTCATATAAATGAGCGCATTGTCAACGTAGTAAAGATTGCCTATAAGCGTTGTGAATGCAAAAAGTACCATAGCGACGGTAATGAAAACCGGCCCCGCTTTGCCGAAAACGGTGGAGATTGCATTTTGAACGTACGGTGCGCCCGAAACGGCTTCTCCGTACGGTACGCCGGAACTGAGACACATAAGCGCGGTAGCCGTGCATAGCAGCATAGTGTCAATATAAACGGAGACGGTTTGAACAAGGCCCTGCTTAACGGGATGCGTAACGTCCGCAGAGGCTGAAGCGTTCGGTGCTGAGCCAACGCCCGCCTCGTTTGAATAAAGGCCTCTTTTTATTCCGTAAACAAGGCAGGAGCCCGCGAGCCCGCTGAAAATGGACCTGAAATTAAACGCGTCCTCAAAAATCATTACAAACATCTGCGGGATATTTTTAATATGAGCAAAGATAATTACAAGGGAGATTATAACGTATGAAATTCCCATAAACGGAACAACTTTTTCGGTAAGCTTAATTATCCTTTTGCCGCCGCCAAGCAGGCAATAACCAACGGCAACAGCGATAACCGCGCCTATAATGTAAGGCGTTTTCTTCTCGTCATAAAAGCTGTATGCCGCAAAGGTTGACTGAAGATTATACGAGCAAAGAAGATTAAATCCGAAGGCGTAGGTTGAAATAAGAAATATACAGAAAAGCACGGAGAGCCAGGGCTTTTTAAGCGCCTGCTCAATATAATAAGCGGGACCGCCGTAGGAATTACCGTCCGCGCCCTTGCGCTTATAAATCTGCGCGAGAGTACTTTCGGTAAATGCGGAAGCGGCGCCGATAATACACATAAGCCACATCCAGAAGCAAGCGCCCGGACCGCCGAGACAGATTGCCGTTGCAACGCCTATGATATTTCCCGTTCCGACCCGGGACGCGGTTGAAACCATAAGCGCCTGGAAGGAGGAAACCTTCTGGTCACCCGCAGGCTTTTCAACTATCAGCTTGCACGCCTCTTTAAAAAGTCTCAGCTGAACAAAGCGTGTTCTGAAGGTAAAGAAAAGACCTCCGAGCGCGAGAACGATAATCAGAACGGGGTAATACATATATGTATCAACACTGTTTAAAAAATCAAAAACGCCTCTCAATTAATCTCCTCCAAAATCTGATAAAACATCAATAATAAGATGTTATTATTTATAATATCAGTTTTTATGCCTGTTTTCAATCGTTTTTACAAAAAGGATAAATAAAAAGCAAGGCGCGGGGGTCCGCGCCTTTTTGGGTGTTGTTATTTAACCGTGACTTTGATTGCTTTGGCGGTGCCGTTATTTGAATATACATATACGGTTGCCGTGCCTTTGCCGACTGCCTTAAGCTTTCCGCTCTTTGTTACTTTTACAACTGCGGTATTCGTAGACATATAACGGAGCTTCTTTACGTGGTTAATCGGTTTCTTTTTCTTGTTTTCAAGCACAAGCGATGCTTTTATTTTCGCCGTATTGCCCTGTTTAAGATTGAACTTTGCCTTTTTAACCTTAATCTTTTTAACATTAGTATATTTGCTGTTTTTGCCCGCGGTGTGGAAGGTCGGGGTCTTAAAGAGTTTAACCCATTTACCGTTCGCCTTCTTTTGAGCAACAATATACACCTTAAGATTTTTCTTGGTATTAATTTTCCTGCCGCTGAGCTTTGTAAGCTTAAACGAAGTGATATTGCCCTTTACGGTTTTTATCTTCTTATACTTGTTTTTGCCGCAGTAGGCAGCGTAGATTACATAACGCTTTGCTTCGGGCGCTTTCTTCCACGCAATCGTTGCGCCGTCGTCCCCGGGCGTTACTGTAACGCTTGCCGCGAACTCTGCTTTATCCTTTTCAGCGCAGGCCTTTTTCAGCGTTTCGTCAACCGCACCGCAGACCGTACAGGTATATCTCTCTTCGCCTTCCTCGCCGTATTTATGGCCGAGCGCGTCGGTATAATCGAAAACGTACGTATCGCCGCATCTTGAACAGGTGTAGGTTGTGTAACCGTTTTCGGTACAGGTAGGCGCGGTTACTGTTTTTGCATAATTATGGCCGAGCGCGTCCGTGAATACGGTTTTTGTCTGCGTTTCAAAGACAGAATTTGTAAACGTTGCCGTGTATGTTGTCCTGCCCTTTTCCGTGCAGGTTGCAGGGGTTGCATTAAAGGTTGTTGCAACCGTTTCGGATTCCGCTTCATCGCAGTATACGCATTTGCGGCTTGCCGTTACGCAGGAGGTATCCGTCCATTCGTAGGTAACATCGCTCCATGTGTGCGGCGAATTGCCTACCGTGTATGTACCGTTGAATGTTCTGACGGCGTAATTCGGGTTGTCCTCACAGGAAAGGATAATATCGTAGTTTCCGGGCTTGTTCTTATCGGCATTCGTGCTGATGCTGATATTCAGCTCGTCTTCGTTATAGTAGCAGCTGTGCAGGTTGTCGATTGTATAGGTCAACTCGGCAAGGTCGCTTCCGTGGTTTGTTTCTTTATTATCCGCTGTTATATCGAGCGCGCATTGGGTAATAGTCAACCTGATTGGCGAGTCCACGCTCCAGTTAATTTTGTAGTTGCTGTCGCTGTAAACGCAGTTAGCTGCCACCGGCGTGATTTCGTAATCGCCCGCATTGGTTCCTTTTACGGTGGTATTACCCGTATAGCTGAATTTTGAATAATCAAATTCCGGGTCGTTTGTACACAGCACAGTGCCGGTATAGGATTGCTCCGTGCCGTTGTACCGTGCATACGTTTCCTGCCCGAAAACGGTTATATTAAGCGGTTTGGGATTGATTTTAAGCACGCCGTTTACGTACGTAATACTGTAATTGCTCTGCACCTCGGTTTTTCCGTTGACAGTTGCGCTTTTAGGAACGAGCTCATATGTGTCCGCATTTTTTCCCTGTCCGTCAACTATAATGCTCGTTACGGCGTCCGTGCCCTTCAGTCCTTCTGCGGTAATCAGCTCTGCAATTTCCTGCGCGTCTTCATACGCCGTATCTCCGGGACCCTGGTTTAAACCGTTATAGGTATATTCCTGCTTATTTGCGGTAATTGTAAGAGGCGCTTTGGTTACTGTAAGAACTGACGTTGCCGTGAAGTCAAACTCGGAAAAGCCGTAGCCTGCCTGTTCATAGGCGTCAAATATTCCCTGCTGCTCAATTTTATCAGCATCAAGTGAAATTGTATATTCGCCTACGTTGCCGTACTGAGTATAGGAAGAAGTACAAGGAAGCTTTTCGGGCAGACCCGCAATATCGTTTCCGTAGCCGTCCGTATAGCTTACCTCAACCTCAGTCGGCGCCGCTTCTCCGTAAACTATTGTTGCGGTTTTGGGAGTAACAATATTCAGCGCCTTAACCGTAATCTTTGCCGTTACGGTTTCGGATAAATAATTATCGTCTCCGCTGTACTCAGCCGTAATCGGGTATTCACCGATACTAATGCCGCTAAAGGTGATTATTGCTTTGCCGTCCTTTACAGGCGCCGTATAAACGTTACCGTCAAACGTAAACTCAGCTTCTCCGGTCATATCCTCTTCACCGCTCATTATAACTTCAGCGTCCTGACCGAATAAAACCTCCACATCTTCAACTTCAATGTGCGGGAACCATTTTCCGAAAGTAATGAGTCCCGAAACGGAATATTCTTTGTTATTTGAGTCTGTATACGAAGCGGTGACTGCGTGTTCGCCCGGAGTTATATGCCCTATATCCTGCACGGCGCTGCTGTAATCAAGCACAGAATTGTATCCGGTAATATCTGCGTCCCCGTCAAACGCGTCGCTGCCAACGGTAAGGCGGAGTTTTTCCCCTCTTTTATCGCCGGATACCATAACGGTTACAACCTCGGAATCATCTCCTCCGGCTTCATTGGAAAGGATTATTATGTCGTCGCCGAACTTTCCTGCTACAATATAATTCACCGCTGCGTTTATAAACGGATCGTTAGCGTCATCGCTGTTATCAACGTCCGGTCCGGTTAAATTATTATTTCCCTGAACATAAATATCACTTAAACTGTTACAGCTGTAAAACGCCTGATATTCTACAGTTTCAAGATTCTGGTCTGTAACAACGGTTGCAAGATACGGCGAATTATAAAAAGCTCCCTCGGAAACAGTTGTGACAGTGTCGGGAAGAACGGCTAACTTCGCCGAGGTGTTATAAAAAGCAAACTCGCCGATACCCGTTATTCCTTTTGAAACAACAATCTTGTCAACGCCTTCCAGTCCGTAAAGCGGAGAAAGGTTTGAAGTATCGTCATAATCCCACATATCGCCCGTGCCGGAAAGCGTAAGCGTTTCACCGTCAAAAAAATATGAAACATTATCGCCGCACTTGCCCGACCGACAGTTATAATGCCAGGCGGCGTCTGTGAATCTTTTGTTCTCCGAGCTGCTGATTGTCATATTGCTTCTGTCAGCTTCGCTTCCGTAATAATAAACGTCGGTCAGGGATTCGCAGACTTCAAAAGCCTTTTCCCCGACGCTCGTAACACTCTTGGGAATAACAACGGATTCTAAATCATCGCAAATAAAGAATGTACCAGACTCTATACTTGTTACTCCGTCCGGAATGGTTATGCTCTTCAGCGAATGCCAGTTGGAAAACGCACCGGCGCCAATACTTGTTACACTGCTCGGAATAGTAATATTCTCTATTTTACTGAAAAAAGCCGTTGCGCTGCGACCGATACGCGATAAGCCATCGGGGAGCGATATGCTTTCGACATTATAGCAAAAACAGAACAGGTGTTCACCCAAGCCCGTAATACCGCTTTCAACATTGATAGTTTTAATATCGCTGTTTTCATAGAACGGGGAATTACCATGCGGTTGTGCATCAAAATCAAAAGTATAATCCCATGTGTCGCCCGTGCCGCTTAAGGTAAGCGCGCCGCTTGCGCTGTCAAAGCTCCAGTAAACGTCGTCGCCGCACTGCCCGCTTGAATCAAGCGCAAACGCGGAAAACGGCATTACCGAAAAAGCGGAAAACGCCATTAACAATGATAATAAGATTGATAAAGATTTTTTCATAAAATCACTCCAAAAATATAATAGGGGAATTTGCTGATTTTAATATATCACAAATACAAGTAATTGTAAACATTTAAAGGGAGCTACTGAAACCCTCCCACATATTTATTTAACCTTTACTTTGATTGTTTCGTTTCAAATCCCGCGGCAAAAAGAAAAACAGCACCTTGTGGTGCTGTTCCCTTTTTGGTGACCCGGACGGGATTTTCTTCCGTCCCCTGCGGCTTGCGCCGCGTGACCCGGACGGGATTTTCTTCTCAACAACGAAAAGGTCCACCGGACCTTTTCTCCCGATGAGCTGCGTCCTGCGGACTGGCTAATCGGTGTTTCGTTTCAAATCCCATCCTGCCCAAATGACTAAATAAAAACAGACACCGTAAAGGTGTCTGTTTTCATTTGGTGACCCGGACGGGATTTGAACCCGTGTTACCGCCGTGAAAGGGCGATGTCTCAACCTCTTGACCACCGGGCCTTAAGCTCCCCGAGCTGGGCTCGAACCAGCAACCCTTCGGTTAACAGCCGAATGCTCTACCATTGAGCTATCGAGGAAAAATGAGAATTGCAATTCGAGTAAGCATTGATCCGTGGGG
>DFGL01000061.1 GCA_002371215.1 Ruminococcaceae bacterium UBA3751
TCGCGTGGTTTTCGTTATACAAAAAAAGCCGTCGTTATCGGCTACGACGGCTGCACCTGCGAAATGCTGAATTATATTGATAAGGAAAAAAGCAGCGCAATCAAGCGCCTTATTTCCGAGGGAGGCCACGGTGTATACAGCTATTCGGGCGGTGCTGCTTATCCTGACGCAATTACTCAGGAAACCTCAACGGCGCCGGGCTGGTGCTCTATGCTTACCTCCTGTCTTGCCGAAGAAACCGGGGTTTATAACAACGGAATATCAAAGGCGATTGAGCCGAAATCGCTCATCATCAAGCTTGTTGATGAAAAAACGGTTAACAGCAGCGCGTTTTACGTTTCCTGGGAGGGACATTTTTCTGAGGACGGCGCAACCTATCTGAACGAAAAAAGGTACGCTGAGGAAAATAAGCTTAAAATTGCTTACGCCTGCGCCGAGGATGATGACGGCACCCGCAAAAACGTTCTTGACGACGTTAATTCAGCCGAGTGTTCGGATTTCATTTTCTCCATTTTTGAGTACACTGACCACAACGGCCACGGCTATGATTATCTTCCCGAAAAGCCCGAATATATGCAGGCGTTTAATTCCGCAGAGCAAACGGGCTGCGATATAATTGAGGCAATAAAAAACAGGCGCTCCTTTAACGAAGAGGATTGGCTGATTCTTATAACCTCAGACCACGGCGGCTATAAATGCGGTCACGGCGGGGATACGCTTCAGGAAAGAATTACCTTTATCATTTCAAACAGGGAAATTCTTTAAAACTCAATACGTATTAAAGGCTTGGACTATCACCGTCCAAGCCTTTTTCCGTTAACTAAAATATTATTGAAGCGTCCGCACCGTGAAGAGCAATTCTTATTAGCCCTATTACAATAAGGTGAGCGGGGTAATAGATATAAAACAGCCATTTCATACCCTTCCACTTTCCGCGCTCTCCGTTATACTGAGAGAGAATAGGAATAGTCAGGAAGGTAAACATCTGCAGTACGCCGTACAGCTTATCAATGAAAATAAAATAAACCGCAGCATAAATAAACGACCAGATTACTATATCCGCCGCCTGAGCCTTGAATTTACCTCTGTGGGCATAGAGGAAAAACGGGCACATAACCGCTATGCTTGACCAGTCAGACGGAAAAGAAAAAACACAGATTAAAACGGTACAGATTATCCTTGCCCACTGGGGAATTTCCTCCCTTGAGCATATCCAAATAAGCACCGCAGCCCACGCGAGCGACCACATAACGCTCGTCTGGTTAAACGGCCCCGTTGAAAACGGCAAAAACGGTATTCCAAACGCAAAGTCGTACGCAAAATGGGAAACAACCGCAAAGCCGAAAAGCCTGCCTATATACTTGCCCATATTACGCGTATAATGGCATCCCTCTGCAATAAAAAACCACATAATCGGCGCGGTCAGTCTGCCGATAATATGAAGGGCATAAACGTACCATACAGCCTGAGTGCCCGGAAAAAACGCCCAGGTCAGATGGTCAACAGTCATTGCAATAATAGCAATCAGCTTTATTTGATTACCGCTGAGCCCCTTCCTTTTCTCAATTACACTTTGTTCCACAAAAATCCTCTTTATCTTTTAGCTTTTTCAATTATTTCATAACTCAGATGGATTAAATCCTTAACCTGCTCATCAGGGGCGCTGCCGTCAAGCAGAACCGTAACCCAGTTCTTTTTGCTCATATGATAAGCGGGAAGATAGCCTTTATTATGAATAAGCGAACCGATGAGAATAGGGTCGCTTTTAATAACAAGAATATCCTTTTTCCCGCTGCCGCCGAGCCCCAGCTTTTCGCTTTCAATATCCATCATTATTCCGAACCACTTTTTGTTTTTAGCGTTGCGGAATACAAGATAATTCGGAAAGCTCGCCCATAACTGCTCGGGACAAACGCCGAATTCTTCATCAATATAATCAATTACTTCCTGTCTTTTCATTCTCTAACCTACACAGTATTCTTTTACTATATTTTATCACAATAGAATATATGATACAAGATGCTTATTACTTTCTTATATACGCAGCAAAAAAGCCCCGTTCAGTTCAGAACCGAACAGAGCCTTTCGGAGTAATTATATAATTATCGTCTGCTTTTTACCTGAAACTTCTACCAAAGGCATATACTTTGGAATAAGCTGTTTAATTATTCAAATTCCTTAGCAACGTCGTTCAAAAGGTGTCTTATAGGAAGGTGCTGAGGGCAGACCTTTTCGCATTTTCCGCATTTAATACATTCGCTCGCCTTGCCGTTATTCACAGTATAAACGGTGTTATAATAGTAATTCTGATTCCAGTTTTTAAACACTGTTTTTGTATTATAACAAGCGAATAAATCGGGAATGAGAATTTTCTTGGGACACTCGTTTTCCTCAATACAGTAGCGGCAGGCGGTACAGGGTATCATATCAAGACTTTTAAATACCTCGCGTACCCTGTCTATAGCCTCAAGCTCCGTATCGCTGAGCGGTTTAAAATCCTTCATAAACGAAACGTTATCCTCAAGCTGTTCCATATTGCTCATACCCGAAAGCACCATTTCAATTCCGTCAAAGCCCGCGGCAAAGCGGATTGCATAGGAGGCGTTGCTGCCTGAGCCGAGCTCGTCAAAGATTTTCTGCGCCTTTTCGGGAAGATTTACAAGGCTACCGCCCTTGACGGGCTCCATAACAATTACGCTCTTGCCGTACTCCTTGCAAAGCTCATAGCATTTTTTAGCCTGAACAGCGGTATCGTCATAATCAACATAGTTGAACTGAATCTGAACTACCTCAATTTCGGGGTAATCGTCAAGAATCTGCTTAAGCATATCTGCGGTATCGTGGAAGGAAATGCCGAAATGCCTGATTTTCCCCTCCGCTTTAAGCTCCAGCGCGGTTTCATACGCTCTGCACCTTTTAAACTTCGGATAATTATCCGCACCCTGCGCGTGCATTAAGTAATAATCAAAATACTCAACTCCGCACCATTCAAGCTGCTTTTCAAAAAACGGGCGTATATCCTCCTGAGTTTTGAAATAAGGCTCCGTCAGTTTGTCGGTTATAGTATACGCCTCTCTCGGATAACGGGAGGTAAGGCAATCCCTGATTGCAATTTCGCTCAGTCCGTTATGATAGCCGTGGGCGGTATCAAAGTATGTAAAGCCGTTTTCAATGAAATAATCAACCATATCGCAAACGAGCTTTTTATCCGGCTCTCCGTCCTTAAGCGGAAGACGCATAAAGCCGAAGCCGAATTTTTTATCGCTGAGTTTCATAAAATGTTCTCCTTTGCCCATTTTAAACTGTCTTACAGCTTTGCGTATTCCTCATCCGTTACCTTTTCGCACCACTCGGTTGAAGCGTTTTCGCCGGGCACCTCAACAGCGATATGGGAAAACCAGCTGTCTTTCTTTGCGCCGTGCCAGTGCTTAACGTTGGGAGGAATAACGATAACCGAGCCTGCCTTAAGGCTTACGGCTTCCTTGCCCTCTTCCTGATACCAGCCCTCGCCCGCGATACAGATTAAAACCTGACCGCCGTTTTTATCCGCATGGTGAATATGCCAGTTATTGCGGCAGGACGGCTCAAAGGTTACGTTTGCAAAAAACAGGTTATCCGTTTTTGCGAGCGGATTAAGGTATGATTCGCCAATAAAATACTGAGCGTAGTTTACGTTCGGCTCGCCACGTCCGAAAACGTTGAGAGCGTCAAATTGTTCTTTATTCATTATTATCATCTCCGTATACTTCTTCTATAAGCGGGAAGGTGCTCCACGCTTTGGGCCAGCCGCAGTAAAATGCAAGCTGGGTTACAATTTCAACCGCTTCCTCTTTGGTTATGCCGTGCTCCTTACCGATTG
Organism: Ruminococcaceae bacterium UBA3751; assembly: GCA_002371215.1. Classification (GTDB taxonomy): domain Bacteria; phylum Bacillota; class Clostridia; order Oscillospirales; family Acutalibacteraceae; genus Eubacterium_R. The sequence continues at coordinate 3,860 of DFGL01000061.1, forward strand.
CAAGATGAGCTTTAAGCTGAGGAAACTGTCCTGCGGAAAACAGCGCTGCAATTGTTATCATACTTCTGTTTTTAGCGCAGAGCTGCTCCTCTCTCGCCCACACCTCACCAAAAAGCACATCGTCATTAAGCGCCGCAAACTGAGGAGCGAGCTTACCTAAATTATCTCTGCCTGCTGTTTGTTTTTTTGCCATTGTTTTTTCTCCTTACATAAGTTCCTTGCCGCTCTGCCAAGCCTGACCGACCTTTTCGCCCGTTACGTAATAGCCTGCGCGGAACTGGTCAAACATAAGGATTTCCGCCTTTGTAATATCAACGCTGCCCTTTTCATCGAGTACCTCCTCGTGAGCGGAAACGTTTACGATTTTTCCGATAATGCTGTAAGCGTTATCGGTTTCAATAATCTCCGCAAGCTCACATTCCATTGTTACGGGGAATTCTTCGATTATCGGCGCGTTAACCTTATCGCTCTTTGTTGCGGTCATACCCGAGCGCTCAAACTTATCAGCCATCGTGTTTCCCGATGCAATGCCGAAAAAGTCAGCCTCTTTAATGTTTTTAACGTCCGCAAGGCTTACCGTAAACGCTTTGCTTTTTTTGATGTTTTTAACGGTTTTGTGGGTTTCCGTAAGGGATAAGGTAATCTTATCAGTATCGCAAATCATTCCCCACGCAGCGTTCATAACATCAACAACGCCGTTTTCATCGTAAGTTGCAATCATAAGCACGGGCATAGGATAAACTGCCGGCTTAACTCCTAAATCTTTTCTCATAATCTTTACCTCCGTTTTTATTTAATAATCAAGGCTCTCAAGCCATTTGTCAATATCACTGTCGGCTTTGTCGGCGCTGTTGCCCCTTACATTGAAGCCTTCAAGTACAGTCGCGTTCGGCTCGAAGTCCTGAATTTCATTATAAGTTCCGCCATCGCCGCTGCCTTCGTGCGTGTTAAACGGTATAATCGTCTTGCCGCTGAAATCGTAGGTATCAAAGAAAGTGTACATAATCATCGGCAGGGTGTACCACCACATAGGATAACCGACAAAAATCACATCGTAATCCTCGGGGTTGACCTCGAGCTTTTGAAATTCGGGGCGCTCGTCCTTATCATTTTCCACTTTAGCCGCGTCGGCAGTGCCGTTATAATCCTCGGGATAATCCTTAACGGGAGTAAGCTTTGCTATATCGCCGCCGACCTTTTTATTGATATACTGCGCAAGGTATTCGGTGGAAGCCACACCGTCAAAATACGGAGTTGCAGACGAGGTTGCGTCAACCGTATTAGCAGAGCTGAAATAGACGGTCAGTATTTTCTTTTCACCTGTCGGTGTTTCTTCTGTCTGCTCTGCCTCAGCAGAGGTGGTGTCTGCGGACGTGCTTTGCGTGTTCGCCGTTGTCGTTTCGTTACCGCCGCCCGCAGAGCAGGCAGTAAAAGTGAAAATAAGCGTAAGCGCTAATATTAAAGCAACTGTTTTTTTCATTTTTATTCCTCCGATTAAATTTCAATACGTTATATATTCAGTAAAGCAAGCCATTTTTTTACTGCAGTTTCACTGCCGCGCTCCGCGGCGGACATTTCAACGGGTAAGCCCTTTAGCACTTTTGCATTTGGCTCAAGCTCGGCAATGGTTTTATACGTTCCGCCGTCCGAAGAGCCCATATGTGTATTGAACGGTATAATCGTTTTACCGCTGAAATCGTACTCGTCAAAGAGTGTGTAAATAATCATCGGGAAGGTGTACCACCACATCGGGTAGCCGATAAAAATATTATCGTAATTTTCAATATTAATTTCATTTTTTATTTCGGGGCGCATATTTTCATCGTGTTCCTTCTTTGCATAGGCAGCCAGAGAATTGTAATTAGCTCTGTTGCTGTCATATGGCTTTACGGGAATAATTTCCTGAAGGTCTGCGCCCGTCTGCTTTGCAATTTCCTCAGCCACCGCTTTAGCTGAGCCGTAAACCGAGAAATATAATACAAGACTTTTCGACATACTTCTTACCTCTGAGTTATAACTCATTGTTGATTACAATTAGATTATATGCTAAAATATTAGTAAAGTAAAATACCAATTTTGCATAAGGCTATAACTTTTATTTATAGGTGGTACTATGATAGAGATTTATTTACTTGAACAGCTTTCGGCATTCGCTAAGTACAAAACGCTTTCAAAGGCGGCGGAATCGCTCCACATTTCACAGCCCGCTCTCAGCCGCTCAATGAAAAAAATTGAGGAGGAGCTCGGCGTTTCCCTCTTCATCAGGGATAAGGCAAAGATTTCGCTTAACGAGACGGGCGAACTCGCAGCGAGGCTCGGTGATGAATTACTCAGCCTTAACAGCGGTATGGTAAGGCGGATAAAGGCGTTTGACCGCAGTCAGAGAAGCATAACAGTAGGGGCTTGCGCGCCGTTTCCGATGAACGAGCTTATGCCACTATTGCAGGAGCATTTCGGCGGAATGCTGATAACCTCCGGTATTGCGGAGATAAAAGATATTGAAGAAGGACTGCTCAACAACACGTATCAGATAGGAATACTGAACAAACCAACCGAAAACAAAGAGTTTTTCTGTCAGCGTTTTCTCAGTGAGCATCTTTATATTTCCGTTTCAAAAAAGCATCGGCTTGCAGACAGAGAGTTTATCACCTTTGACGATTTTGACGGAGAGAGCTTTCTGCTTTTTGAGCACGTCGGCTGCTGGAAGGAGCTATGCCACGATAAGATGAAGGGCGCCAACTTTCTCATTCAAAGCACTATGGATTCGCTTCAGGAATTAGTCAGTGCGACGGATTTTCCCTGCTTTACAACGGATAAGTTTATGCAGATTTCTCCCATCGGCGAAAACAGGGTTGCAATTCCAATAGAAGAGCCCGAGGCGTACGAAACCTTTTACATCGCCTGCCTTAATTCGTACAAAAACAAATACGCCTCCTTCTTTAACTCAATACGCTCCCGAACAATTCAGGAATAAAACGGCGTTCCTAAGGAACGCCGTTTTATTTTATATTTATTTCTCGCCTAAGCCGCTTTCAATGAGCTTTTTAACCTCTGAAAGCATTTCGTTTTCATCCGCTCCGCTACACTCGACGCTTATTTCAGAGCCGCATTTTATACCGCCCGCCATAAGGCTGATTATGCTTTTTCCGTTAATAGCCTTATTTTTGAATTTAATTGTAATAGCCGAAGAATACTTATCCATCGCGCAGACAAAAACCTGGGCAGGCCGCATATTGAGCCCTGATTTATTAGTAATCTTAAAAGTTTCAGATACCATAATTATACCCCCTATTTCAAAGTTTGCAAATAATCAAGGTTGAGACTCAGTTGTTATTTCCGTTTCTTCTTTGGGAAGAAGCGTATCGTTTCCGTTTTCCGAAAAGAGTTTTGCAAATTCCAAATGAATTTTTTGCGCCCACTCAGCTTCGGGATTATTGTTTTCGGTAAAGGTCAGCTTTTCGCCCGAGGCATAGTTAACAGTTAATCTACAGGGCTGGAATGCGGGCGCAAGCCCGGAAGTGTATTTACATATTCCGTTCTTTTGTACGAGCTTCTGCTCATCAATTATTTCCTGCAGCGCATTAAGGAACTTTTCATCAGCAGGGACGCTGATTTTCGTTTTTTCCTCCGTTGCCGTTAAAACTCCGCTGTCATTTTTACATACCTTAAAGCTGTAGCTATTGCCTTCCCAACCGCCCAAACGCTTATCATAAAGAAAGAAGGAGGCGTAAAAATCCGTAATTTCTTTTGACTTTATAACCTTTGGCGCATCATAATCGGTTTTATCAACCGTTCCGCCCGAAACGGGAGAAGGCTTAGGCTTATGTCCGAAGCAACCGCCGAAGCATAAAAGCGTAGCCGCGCAGAGCATTACAGATAAAACGCGTTTTATAACCCTTTTGCCCATAAACATCACCACAAATTATATTAATATAATAATTATACCATACATTGCACAAAAAGTATATGCTTTTAATTTATATTATTGCAATAAAAAGCGGCTTAAAGTATAATTAAAACGGTGATGGCAATGATTATAAACAGACAAATTGCACTTGAAGGGGCAATACTCAAGGCAATATCCCCCTTAGGAAGCGAAACGGCACAGCGTGCGCTCGGTCCGGTTTCCAAAAAATTTCTGGGTGTTTTACCGCTAAAAAGTCTTAACTGTACGAAGGAAAGAATAACAAGAAAAAACGGCAGCTCCTTCAAAGTTTGCATTATGAAAGGCAAAAAGGCTGAGGGCAAAACCGTAGGTATACTCTGGCTTCACGGCGGCGGATACGTTCTCGGCGCTCCCGAAATGGCAATTATGTCCTTTCCGCGGCATTTAATCAACAACTGTAACTGCGTTATTGTTGCGCCTGATTATACCCTGTCTTGCGTTTCACCTTACCCTGCTGCGCTCAACGACGCTTACCTTACTTTAAAATGGCTGAAGAAAAACAGAGAGCGCCTTGGCATAGACTGTGAAAAGTTCGTTGTAGGCGGTGAAAGCGCAGGCGGCGGACTTACGGCGGCGCTTTGCATTTATGCAAGGGATAAGGGCGAGGAGTGCATAGGCTTACAGCTTCCGCTTTATCCCATGCTTGACGACAGAGTTACCGACACCTCAGCCGATAACAGCGCTCCCGTTTGGAATACCAAGGCAAACAAAGCAGCGTGGCGCATTTATCTCGGTGACAGCGTTATGAACAACGGCGTTCCCCCGTATGCAGCACCGGCGAGAGAAACAAATTATAAATGCCTGCCGCCCGCCATATCAATAATAGGAACAGCAGAGCCGTTTTACAGAGAAACGCTGACCTTTTTTGATAACCTTAAGAAAGCGGAAATCGACACGGCGCTGAAGAAAATTGAAGGCGGATACCACGCCTTTGATATGCTCGCGCCATACGCCGAAATAACAAAAGAGGCAAACGCCTTCCTGCTTGAAAAATACAACGAATTTTCCGATAAATACATAGTTGGTAATTAAAACCGTATATAATGACCGTAACTCGGTTTTATGAGAGTAACAATATAAAAGGGCGTCGTGGGGCGCCCTTTTTATTATATTAATTATTCAAACGGATTTTCCGTTGGATACGGAAGAGCTTTCGGCTGATTGTAGGCAATATCCTTAACTCCGAGGAAGCGGAACACCTCATAAAGCGCCTTACCGAAGTGGCCGAAGGCAACCGCGCCGTGGTGCGGGAAATGCTTTTCAATCAGAACGTGGCGGTAAAATCTTCCCATTTCGGGGATAGCGAAAACGCCTATTCCGCCGAAGGAGCCCGTAGGCACGTCAAGAATTTCACCCTGAGCTATGTACGAACGGAGGTTGCCCTCGCTGTCGCACTGAAGGCGGTAAAACGTAATTTCGCCCGCTGCAATATCGCCCTCAAGCGTACCGCGGGTAAAATCGGGCTCGCTTCCCTCGGGTTCAAGAAGCCTGTGCTGAATGAGCTGATATTTTACCGCTCTGTTTGCGCACATTTTACAGCTCGGCGTGTTACCGCAATGGAAAGCCATAAAGGTATCGGTGAGTTCATAGTCCGTAACGCCCTTGATTTTCTCGTTATAAAGCGAAGCGGGAACGGAGTTGTTTATATCAAGCAGCGTAACCGCGTCAGCAGAAATGCAAGCGCCGATATATTCAGAAAGCGCGCCGTAAATATCAACCTCGCAGGAAACGGGGATACCGAGCGACGCAAGCCTTGAATTAACGTAGCAGGGCTCAAAGCCGAACTGCTCCGGGAACGCCGGCCAGCATTTATCCGCAAAGGCAATGTATTTTCTTGCGCCCTTATGCTCCTCAGCCCAGTCAAGCAGGGTAAGCTCAAACTGCGCCATTCTCGGCAGCATTTCGGGGTAATTATTGCCCGTTGCACCGAGCTCGTTTGCCATATCCTCGCAGACTGCGGGAATACGCTCGTCATTTTCGTGAGCCTTATATGAAACAAGGAGGTCAAGCTCGGAATTCTCCTCAATTTCAACGCCGATTTCATAAAGTCCTTTGATAGGCGCGTTGCAGGCAAAGAAATCCTGCGGGCGGGGACCAAAAGTAATAATTTTTAAGTTTCTGACGCCGATAACCGCCCTTGCAATCGGGATAAAATCCGCAATCATTTTTGCAATATCGTCCGCCGTACCTACGGGATATGAGGGTATGTAGCCTTCAAGATGGCGCATAGCGAGATTGTACGAGCAGTTGAGCATACCGCAGTACGCGTCGCCCCTGCCGTTAATCAAATCGCCGTCGCCCTCTGCAGCCGCAACAAACATAACGGGGCCGTCGAACTTTTCGGCAATAAGGGTTTCGGGCGTTTCGGGGCCGAAATTACCGAGAAATACAACGAGCGCGTTACATTCCTCAAGTTTAACGTCATTAACAGCGTCAAGCATATCAAGCTCGTTTTCAACTGTAACGGGACATTCGTAAATTCCGCCGTCAACGGCTTTAACGATAGCCTCGCGCCTTCTGATTGAAAGGTCAATCGGGAAGCAGTCGCGGCTTACGGCAATAATACCGAGCTTTACCTTTGGTATGTTGTTATTCATTTCTTTTACCTCCATTCACACCTCATCCGTCGGCTTCGCCGCC
>DFGL01000021.1 GCA_002371215.1 Ruminococcaceae bacterium UBA3751
CAGCCCTGCCGCTGGAAATACCATCTCGTTGAAGAAAAACGACCGGGTCAGTATTTCCCGATTAATCAGGAGGAGGACGGTACGTATATCTTTAATTCAAAGGATTTATGTATGATTAACCATATCCCTGAACTTGACAGAGCGGGTATTGACAGCTTCAAAATCGAGGGCAGAGCAAAAAGCGAGTACTATACCGCAATCGTTACCAATGCGTACAGAAACGCGATTGACGAATATATTGAAGGCGGAAGAAAAGCAGACTTTCATCCTTCTGAATGGGTTCTTGCCGAAATGGAAAAAATGAGCCACAGAGAGTATACCGAGGGCTTTAATTTCGGACCCATTACAGACGGTCAGGTGCTTGATAACGGCGGATATATCAGAAACTGGGACGTCTGCGCGCTTTATGTTTCTCAGGAAAACGGAAGACTTACGGTTACTCAGCGAAACCGTTTCTTTCAGGGCGATACCCTTGAGGTCGTCGAGCCCGGAAAAGAGCCTTATAAGTTAACCGTAGAAGAGCTTTACAACGTAAAATCAGAGGAATATACCGACGTCGCCAATAAAGCCACCGACCTTTATTCCTTTAAATGTGATAAAGTGATTTCTCCCGACGCTATTTTCAGGGTAGAAAGAAAAAGTTAATATAAATAACCCTTTTGTAAATACTACAAAGGGGTTATTCTTATGAAGAGAAGAGTATATTTCAGCTCGGCTTTATTTTTTCTGTTTTTTATAGCGTTGGTCGGAAGGATAGCTTATATTTCGCTCGGAAATACTTATAACGTTTCAGCGGAATATAATTCTTATTCGCTGCTTCTTGATAGCGTGGAGCCAAATATTTATTATAAAAACTATGAAAAGCTGACCAACAATATTTATGAGCAGTACGCCTTACTTAAACCTAACGTTAAAACGCTTGCTGAGCTCAGTTATTATTTTGAAAATCCTGACGAGGTTGCTCAGGAGCTTAAACAGGGTAAACCTGTTTTGAAAAAAGTAAATAAAACTCTTAACGGTTATATTGAAACCTATAATGTAAAATCAACAGAGAATAACTGCTCTCAGTTGCTCTCGCGCGAAAGCGGGGGACTGCTGTCTTATCTTCCTGATTCAGTCGGTAAAAGAAAACTCCGTTTTTATGTTGATGCAAAGGGGAGAATGTTGACGGGAAGTAAAATAGAACAGATTGATAATAATTACGTTACAAGCGAAGGACTGCTCCTTACTCTTGACAGCGAAATACAGAATATTACCTATGATGCGTGTAAATATATTAAAAGCGGATGTGCAGTCGTAATGGATATTGCAAGCTCCGAGATTCTCGCCTGCGTTACAAAGCCTGACGGTTCATATCTCAACAAACCCGTTATGCAATATGCGGCAGGCTCGGTTTTTAAGCTTGTTATAGCAGCCTGCGCTCTTGAAAACGGACTTAATCCGCTTTATGATTGCGGCGGTAAAATTAAAGTAGGGGATACGGAGTATTCATGCCAGAAACTTCATAAACACGGCAAACAGCATATTAAAGAGGCTCTTGCCAATTCCTGTAACTGTTATTTTGTAAATCTCGCAATGAAGCTCGGTAGCAAAAACATAATTAAAACAGCTAAGAAGCTTGGATTTGATGAAAATATAAACCTTTATAAAGACTGGAATGTTAAAAGCGCCGTTCTTCCCTCAGAGATTGATTTGAATAACGGAGACCTTCCGCTTATAGGCTTTGGTCAGGGAAAACTGACCGTTACGCCGCTGTCAATGTGTTCTTTCCTCTGTACCGTAGGCAGCAGCGGTATTAAAAGTGATATAAAGCTTGTGAGTGCAGAGGTTGATATGTTCGGTAACAGGACGTTCCTTGATTACGGCGCTCCCAAGCGGGTGATGACGGATAAAACGGCATATCTTTTATTGAACTATATGCGTGGCGTAGCAGAAAACGGAACGGGTAAAAATGCGGATTATAATAATGAATCAGCAGGAAAGACCGCAACAGCCCAGACGGGACAGTTTGTTAACTCAAGGGAATTGCTGAACACATGGTTTGCAGGAATATATCCGTATTCGAAACCGCGTTATGCAATTGTTGTTATGACAGAGGACGGAAAAAGCGGTGCTGAGGATTGCTGTCCTGTTTTTCGTACCATAGTTGAAAAGTTGACCAAGCTGTGATATAATTTAAAAAAACAGTGTAAGGAGACATATTATGGCAAGCTCAAAAACGAAAACGCTTCTTGTTTATAAGTACCTTAGCGAAAAATCGGATGAAAATAATCCGCTTTCAACAACTGAGCTTATTGATTTGCTTAGACAGGACGGCATTAATTGCGAAAGAAAATCGATTTATGCCGACGTTAAAACGCTGAATGATATAGGCTTTGATATAGTGAGTACCAAGTCGCCGAAACGCGGATTTTTTATGGGAACTCGCCGTTTTGAGCTTCCTGAAGTCCGTCTTCTGATAGACGCAGTTTCTTCAGCGGGCTTTATTACTCCGCAAAAAACAACTGACCTCATTGAAAAGCTTGAAAGCCTTGTTTCTTCAAATCAGGCTAAGGAACTCGTTTCTCAGGTCTATATTTCCTCTGATACAAAGTGTGATAATGAGGAGATATATTATGTTATTGACTTTCTTCACGACGCTATTATAGACGGAAAAAAAGTTAAGTTTAAATACAAAAGGAGAAACATTGATAAAGAGAATAAAAAATCTTATACGGAAAAAACCTTTACCGTTTCCCCGTATGCGTTAATTTGGAAAAATGACCACTATTATCTTGTCTGCAATAACCAGAAATACGATAATCTTATGAATCTCCGCCTTGACAGAATGCGCCAGATTGAAATACTTGAGGATGAAATTAAACCCTTATGTGAGGTCAGCGAATATGACGGCGCGTTTGATATTGCGGATTATTCCTCAAAGATGTTCAATATGTTCAGCGGTGAAAGTGCAGACGTAACCCTGCTTTGCGACCTTGATTTGAGGGAGGAAATTATGGACCGCTTCGGCGCAAAAATTCCTCTTGTCGCCGTTGATACCCAAACCTTTAAAACAACGATAAACGCCGCCGTCTCTGAAGGACTTGTTTCTTGGATAATGAATTTCGGCGGAAGAATTAAGGTCCTTGAGCCTCAAACCCTTGCCGAAGCTGTAAAAAACAGAGCTCTTGAAATTGCCTCTCTGTATTAAAGCCGCTTGACTTTGTTTTACTGTTAATGTAAAATGTAAACATTGATGAATTTCGGAGAGTATGGAAAGTATGAAGAGAAAAATTATAAGCTTGTTACTTTCACTTTTAATTCTTACAAGCGTTATCGCGGCAGTACCTTTTTCTGCTCAGGCTGCTAACGCTCCTTACACTATTGAGGAAAAGCAGTACGGGAAAATATTAAAAACTGTTTATGTTTACGCAATAAAAAAGAAGAATCAGACTGTTGAATATACAAAAAATCACGGTAAAACCCGCCGCCTTAATTCAAAAAAGCGCGTTGTGATTCTCGGAAAGAACTCCGAAAACGGTTCGCTTCTTTATATTCGCTTTAAGCATAATAAAAAGCATTATTACGGCTATGTTAATAACTTTTACGTATGCGTTGAAAACAAATATAATTTTAAAAATAAAAGCGTAAATAAGTATAACGGATATTATAAGAAAAAACTGAAGTATAAGTATTTTACATATGAAGGAATGCCGTTTTATCAGTTTAATCAAACGGGTAAAAGCGGAAGAATCAAAGGGCTGAAAATTTCCAATTCCTGCGGTCCTCACGCTCTCGCAGCGGCATATTCGGCACTTTACGGCGACGTTATTACCCCCGAAACTCTGATGAAAAATATGAAAACCGACGGAATTAATCCGAGGGGTAACGGCTCCCGTGTTTCCATGGTCGAAAAAGGTCTGCGTTCATATGTTAAAAATACGTATAATTTAAAGTACGAATGTAAAAAAATTCTGCCAAAGGAATGCTTTGATTATCTCAAAAAAGGCTATATGGTAATTCTCGGCGTTGAAAACCTTGACGGGCTTAAGGTTTTTACAGGCTGGTCGCACTATATTCTCCTTGTTGGCTATGATTCAGTCGGCAACGTAATTACGGTAAACTCAAACCTTAAGAGCAAGCTGTTTGATTCCTTCTCTGAATCAAGAATAAAAAAGAATATTGTTAACAGTAACTTTTACCGTGAAAATACCATTGCTATAAGGTATAAATATAATGATAAATATAATGAGTTTTCCGACGAGGTAAATTGTAAATTAACTAAAAAAACTCTTTTAACCCAGCATTATAACGGTATGGGCAGATACTTTAAACTGAAAAAAGGAACTAAAATATCTGTTATCGGAACTAAAAAGGACAAGCTTTTTGTAAGCTTTAATAATAACGGGGAAGAGGAGCTCGGTTTTATTGACCGCAAGGCAGCGGATTTCTATGTAAGCGTTGAAGGCGATGAATCCGTTTATACCTATAACGGAACGGCGCATATTCCTACTTTAACCGTTAAGGATTACAAGGGCAGGCTCGTTCCGGAGAATGAGTATGAACTGACGTATCCCAAAGAATCAACTGACGTAGGCGTTTACAGAATCTATATTAACTACCTCGGCAAATATATCGGAGAAAGCTACTATGAATATTCTATCATTCCCGAAGCTACCTCAATTACAAAGCTGACGCCTAAAAAACATTCCGTCAAAATTGAGTGGGATAAGGTGGAAAATGAGGATACAGTTAATTGCTATGTGATTGAGTATTCAACGGATAAAACATTTACTGACGATGTTAACACAGCTTATATTTCTTCAAAAAAAGACCACGTTACATTAAGAAAGCTGAAAAGAAAAACAAAGTACTATTTCAGGATTTGTTCTTCAAAGTCTGTTTTTGAATATTCTGCCAACTCTGCTTGGTCAAAAATCAGAAAAGCCAAAACAAAATAATTCGGCTTGCTCGACGCAAATCGGATACTTGTTTGTATCAGCAATTAGAATCAATAATTAAACGGGGCTGCACAGCAGTCCCGTTAGTTTTATACTTATTATAATGTGTTTAAATCGTATGGTGTTTTCTGATATACAAAATAGTTTAACCAGTTGTACATAAGAAGATTCGCTGTTCCTTTCCAGTTCATCTTAGGAACAAGTCTGTCGTCGTCGTTAGGAAAGTAGTTGTAAGGAATATCAATGTCAAGCCCTTTTTTCTTATCCCTGAAATACTCCTTTGCAAGCGTATCTCTGTCGTACTCACTGTGTCCCGTAATGAAAAACTTTCTGCACTCCATATCAGCAACGATGTGTACGCCCGCAACGTCACTGTAAGAAATAATCTGTAAATCCTTAATCTGAGCAATATCCTGTCGTCTGATCTCTGTATGGCGTGAATGGGGAACAAAGTATACGTCGTCAAGTCCTCTCATCAGCGGATGGGTTTCATCCAGTGAGTAATGGGGAAATACACCAAACATTTTTTTATCCAGATGGTATTTTTTTATCCCGTAATGATAGTAAAGTCCTGCCTGCGCGCCCCAGCATATATGCCAGGTGGAGTAAACGTTCTTTTTGCTCCACTCCATTATCTTACAGAGCTCGTCCCAGTAGTCAACTTCTTCAAACTCAAGGTGTTCAACGGGAGCGCCGGTAATTATCATTCCGTCATAGCGGTTTTCCTTAATCTCGTCAAAGGTGTAGTAAAACTTATCCATATGGCTTTTAGATACATTTTTCGCCTCGTGAGAAATAACCTGCAAAAAGTCAACGTCAACCTGCAGAGGAGAATTACTCAGAAGTCTTAAAAGCTGAGTTTCAGTTTCAAGCTTTGTAGGCATAAGATTAAGTATTATTATTTTAAGCGGGCGGATATCCTGCGTATCAGCGCGCTCGTTGCTCATAACGAATATATTCTCCATTTCAAGTCTCGCCTTAGCGGGCAGCTCGTTATCTATTCTGATAGGCATAATATCACCCCTTTCATATAATGTTTTAATATTATAACAAAAGCTTTAAGTAAATTCAAGATGTTTATATTTATTCTTAAATTTACTGCTTTTCAATATTTTGTGGCTTGTATAATATAATGTAATAAATATATGTAAATGCAATATCGGGTTTAGTTTGTAAAAATCGCATAAAAAATAGATAGAAAGTTTATAAAAAAAGTGATTATTTTATTAACTTTGCAAAAAAAGAGAAAAAAATAAAACTTTTCAAAAAAAGTTCTTGACAAATGGACTTGTTTTTGATATTATTTACAAGTCGCAACTGAGCGGCGCGTACCTTGAAAAGAGAAAATAACGATGAAAAGGAACCCGAGATTTAAGAGAGTAAAAGATACTCCAAGTGCTAAACAAGCACAACAGTAAAAGACGACAGCGAAAGCGAGTCAAAGGATTAGATTTTAGGGATGGCCGAGAGGTCATTTTTAAGATACGAAGTTTTAAGAGTTTGATCCTGGCTCAGGACGAACGCTGGCGGCGTGC
>DFGL01000011.1 GCA_002371215.1 Ruminococcaceae bacterium UBA3751
AACGGCGGCGCCGCTGAATTCTGGCGCGAGCAGGTAAAGGAAAAGCTGCTTGATTACGGAATAGTTTCCACCTGGAACGACAATAACGAGTTTGATATAAAGGACTGCGACGCGTTGACGCAAAGCGGAGAAAAGGCGTACAGATTAAAGAGCGAATTCACCCGCCTTATGGTTGAAAACTCGTACAAAGCGCAACTTGATAAATACCCCGATTTACGCCCATTTCTTTCTACAAGAAGCGGAAATACGGCGGTAAGGCAGTACGCCCAGACCTGGAGCGGAGATAACTTTACTTCATTTAAGGATTTGAAATACTGTCATTTTATCGGGCTTACAATGAGCCTTTCGGGCTTTTACTTTTACGGCCACGATTTAGGCGGTTTTTCCGGCGAAATGCCGTCGAGAGAGCTGCTGCTCAGATGGCTTCAGCACGGTGTTTTTGAGCCGAGATTTACTATTCATTCCTGGAACGACGACGGCTCGGCAACTATGCCCTGGAGCTATCCCGATATAATGCCGTACGTAAGGGAGATATTCTCCGAGCGAGCAAGGCTTATACCGTATATTTACTCCTCGGCTTACAACAGCGTTGAAAACGAAATTCCGATGAACGCGCCGCTTTTCCTCTACTACGATGATGAAGAAATTGACGAAAACGGAAATGCTTTTATGCTTGGGTGCGATATTCTTGCGCTGTGCGTTTTTGACGAGGGCGAAAGCGAGGCAGAGGTTTATCTTCCGAAGGCTGACGGCTGGTATCTCGGCAGTAAATACTACGAGGGCGGTCAGGCGCTTACGGTTGATATTCCGGCAACTGGCAAGCCGAAATACTTTGTAAAAGCGGGAAGCGTTATCCCGACTAACGAGGCGGAATACGGCTTTAAAATGGGCGAAAAGCTCGTTTTAAACGTTTATGCTAAGGAACTCGGCGATTTTACGGCTGATTTATTCTTCGACGACGGAATAAGCTTCAATTATCTTAAAAACGACTGCGCTAAGCTTCACCTTACGGTCAGCTGCGGCGAGAATGAGGTAATAATCAGCTGCCAAAACGAGGGTGAAATGCCGATAGACTATGAATACAATATAATTGATTTTAAAAACCGTACAAAATTTTTTAAATAAATAGTGCATTTTTTGTATACATATGCTATAATATAATTATAATTCAGGGAAATATAGGTTTTATATTTCCCTGATGTATATTTAAGGAGAGAATTTATGGCTGGAAAACAAGGTAAGGTAAAAGCACTCTTTACCGAAATCAAAACCCACTGGAAAAAGCCTGCCCCCGGTAAATACGTACCGTACAGAGAATATCTTGATATTCTTATAGGCTCGGGCAGTAACTATGCGGGTTCAAAGATTCTTGAGTACATCACCTTCGGAGCAGGCTGCTTCCTGATGATGTACCATTATAAGCTCCCTTACATTACCTATTCGGTAATCGGACTTATCAATATGCCCCTCGGATACCTGTGGGCTATATTATGGTGGATTGTTTCAGACAACCTCGGCTTCCTTCCGAAAAAAACGGAAAAGAAGCTATACGGCGTATACATAGGCTCGGCTTTGCTCGGCATATTTATGATTGCTTTTAACTTTGAGCCGTATCTCAATCCCCAAAACCCGATTGTTGCGACGCTGAATTCCTTCAGAGGAATATCCGCCGCGTCGTCAATAAAAATTCTCGGAACGTTTATTCTCAACAGCGGTTGGAAGGGTGCGCGAAACATCTTCTGGCGTAAAAAGTTAATTCCGAAATTCGGAAGATATAAATACGCGCTCTACTGCGATTACATCCCTATGAACGTTATGGTAATTGCTATCGGCTGGCTGCCCTTCTACAACATCAGCGATGAGGTTACGAGAGTTTGGGTTGCTAACCTTATGTTCGCAATTTACGGCGTATTCGGTTTTGCCAACAACCTTGAAATGTGCTGCCAGAACATATCGCCAAACGTTCGCGAAAGAATATTTGTAAGGTCATATCCCATTAAGCTTTCGCACCTTGCATGGTCAATTATGGCTATTCTTATCCCTGTATTTATCGGCAAAACGAAGGATAACTGGGCGGATATAGCGGTGTTTAAATGGATAATCCCCGGTATCTTTTTAGTATTCTCTACCCTTACCGTAATTCTTGCGGGCAGGATTAAGGAGCGTATTCCGCAGCCCCCGCTTGAAAAGAAGGTTAATATTAAAATATGGGACGGTATGTTCGGCGTAATGCGAAACAAGTATAAATGGACTCTTACGATCGTAGGTCTGCTTGATTCGCTCGGCAACGGTATGCTTGCCTTTACTACCATACTTTACCTTTATACGTTCAGGCTTTCGGGCCTTGCGTACAGCTTAATCGTTGCGCTCGTATCCTTTGCGGGTACTCCGCCCGATTTCTTCACCCCGTACTTTATAAAGCGTTTTTCCTATAAGCAGATAATGATTTTCCATCAGTATTCACGCGCAATAGGTTATACAGTAATCGTTTTGTGCTATCTGTTCCTCGGCAACAACTTAAAGCTTTGCGGTACGATTTCGGTTATTATGCTGTTTCTTATGGAAATGTGCAAGACCGTTCCTACGGCAGTCGGGCACGATATGGATATTCGTATATCCGACTACCAGATGTATCTTTCCGGCGAAAGACTTGAGAATTTCTCAGGAGTTTTCGGCTGGTTTACGGGCCCGATAACGACCTTTGTAGGTCTTATCATTCCGCTGCTTATGCTAAGGGGCGGCTTTAACTCAAACTTTGACGTTCTGTTTATTGACGAATCAAGAAGAAACATAATCGTCGTTCCGATTATTATGGATATTATAGGTTACGTTCTTATGTCCATACCCTACTTCTTCTGGGATTACGACGATGAAAAACAGAACAAGGTTATGGAGGTTCTCCGCCGACGCGAGGAGGTAACGCGCAAACAGATGGAGCAGGGCGACAACAGCACGCCCGAGGAAAACGCCGCTGCAGCGCTGAATGAAGAAAATAAAACTGTAACAGCGGAGGTGATGTCATGAAATTAGGTAAGAAAAAGAACGCTCCCGAAGCTGCTGAAGAAAAGAACGAGGATTTCCTTGCTCAGGAGGCTAAGGAAATGGAGGAGCAGGCGCCTGAATACACGCTTGACATCCCTGAGGACGAAATCTGGACCTATCAGATTGAAGGGCTTCAGGCTCCTAAAATCGGACAGTCTTACGACGGCGCAAAGCTGATGAAGACGGTTGTTGTTGTAGTTATTTTAATTGCTATTTCGCTCAGTATATTCTTCTCGGTTCTTGCGCTGAGAAACAAAGAATACAAGTTTACGGAGATTGAAGGCGGCTATGAGCTGACAACTTATACAAACCCCGGAAGCGTAAGAGAGGTTAAGCTTGATTACGTTGACGGCGACAAGAGTAAGCCTATTACAGCGCTTCACGATTACGCTTTTAACTGCGACGGCGCTATTGAAAAAATATATTTAGGCAAGGACGTTAAGGAATTTAACGCAAAATCTATCTATTCCTGCTGGAATATCCAGTACGTTGACGTTGACGACGAAAACCCGTATTTCTGCGACGTTGACGGAGTAGTTTACAGCAAGGATATGACGAAGCTCGTCTTCTTCCCGACTGATTACGACAGAACGCTCAGGCTTAAAAACGGCTACGCGCATCTTGTATGGGAGTGCGAGGTTTGCGGCAGACAGTATGACCCCGAAAAAGGCGACGCTGAAATGAATATTGCCCCAGGTACGCTTCCGACTGAATTCCCCAAGGATTTCCACTGCATAGGCAAGGACGGAAAGCCCTGTAACTCAAAAGAGAATTCATATTATCAGGCGTACCATTCCGATATTAAGGATAAGGACGGCAACGAGCTTTGGGAACTTATCTGGGATATACCCGAGGAATTCCAGGGAGATTACTATGAGGAATACAATCTCAAGACGAGAACTTACGTTATTCCCTCAACTGTTACCGAAATTACTCAGCTTTCGCTCGCTTATTCAAACAATACTGAACTGTATATTCCCGAAGGCGTTAAGGTTATCGGAAATCAGGGTATTTTCAAGAACGAACACTTAAGGCATATTTATTCCTATAAACCCTCTGCTCCCGTAACCAAGAGCTTTTATCAGACTCAGGACGAACTCAAAAAGGCGGTAGGTACGGTCTACAACTCTCTGCCTGAGGGACTCGAGGAAATAGGCTCAGACGCAATTTACTGGAACAGAAGCCTCGATTATATGTACATCCCCTCCTCTGTTAAGAAGATAGGACACCACTGCTTCTGGGATTCAATGTACAAGGATAACGGAGAGGTATTCGGTCTTAAGGTTATAAACGTTGCTCTTGATGAGGAAAGCTTCAAAAATAACTGCGAACTCGGAGAGAGCTGGCTGCCTGAATATAACAACGGACTTTTCAACAAGAAAGCCGAGATTAAATACGCAGCTCAGAGAGAATAATAATTAATTTTAAAAGGGCGGTTTATCCGTCCTTTTATTTTTTATATATAATTAAAATAATACTTGATTTTTGATTTTGGGTGTGTTATGATTATACAGCACAAATTTGATTTGTGAAAAACTCACATATGCCTTTGTACCTTAGGTGAGTTATTCGGGTACACGCCATTTGGGCATATGGAGGAATAACCTTAAAGGAGGAAATTATAATGGCAAACGTAGTTTCTATGAAACAGCTTTTAGAAGCAGGTGTTCACTT
>DFGL01000009.1 GCA_002371215.1 Ruminococcaceae bacterium UBA3751
AAATTATAAAATCGCCTGCATACTCGCGTATTCAGGCGATTTTTAGTTTATTTAGTGGCAAAAGGACAAAGCAAAAACCTGACCTTCTTTATGACGGGCGCCCCAACGTCCCGAGGCTGATTTTAATTATCTCATAATTTTGTTGAGGAAGGTTTCGGTTCTGCCGGAAGCTCTTTTTGCTGAGGACGGCGAGCGGTACTCAACAAGGCATACCGAAGCGCCGTACTTAAACTTAACGTGACGGATAATATAGCCGTATGCGTTCCAGTTTGTCTGTACCCTTCCGAAGCCGAGAGTATTTGTTGAAAGCCGTGCAAGCCACGGAGTACCGATTGAGGTGTTGAGCCAACCGTGGAAATTAAGATATACCTTTGGCGGATAGTTTTTCATTAAATCTCTGATCGCTCTGCTCTCCTTACCTCTGAACGCTCCAAAATCACGGTTCATATCCACGTGAGCAGCCGTACATCTTCCGAAAGCCGTGCTGCAGGCACGCTGATTATTTCTTCCTGCAATAGTTCCGTCAGGGTTAGCACAGGGTACGATTACCATTGTGTACTTACCGAGCTTTGAAGTATTTTTAGCATAGTATTCAACTATATCGTTGCCGATTTTTACGAGGACTTTACCGTCGCGGTAATAACTGTCCTCAAAGCCGTGGCAGGCAAAATCAGCAAAGAGTACTCTGCTCTTTTCGCTCTTTTTTGCTTTGATTACATACGCTTCGAGCGGTCTGCCCAGAACGGTTGTACCGTAAACAACGCGCTTTACGGTTCCCGGCTTTTTAATAGCCATTCTGTTTGCTCTCTGGTTAAGAGAGTTATTGGTATCGTTATTATTTTCAATTTCAACCTTGCATACCGCCTTTGCTCCGCCGAAAGCCTTTACGGTAATCTTTACGTCGCCTGCCTTTTTCGGTACAATAACGCCCTTTTTGTTTACGGTTGCAATATTTTTATTAGAAGTTTTAAAAGTTACTTTATTATACGCGCCTTTATCAATTGTATATTTAAGAGTATACTTTGTACCCTTTTTAAGTTTCTTATCATAAACAAGATTTACTTTTTTCTCACTCAGGGTAACGTTTTTTGTAGCTTTAACTACCGTGAGATTGCAGGTAGCCTTTAAGCCGTTTTTGGAAGTAAAGATAATCTTGGCTTTTCCCTTTTTTATAGCTTTAACAACGCCTGAGCTGCTAACCTTGGCAACGTCGGGAGCTGATGATTTGAAGCTACCGCTTATTTCTGCATCCGATGGGGAACCTTTGACGGTAAGAGTAAACTTTTTGCCGACTTTCACGGTCTTGTCAGATTTTATAAACCTGACTGATTTCAACTCCGAAACAGACGTGGCAGGCTCAGTTTCAGGCTTCACGGTAACCGGCTCCTCGGAAACGGGCTCCTCGGAAACGGGTTCTTCGGAAACAGGTTCTTCCGATACAGGCTCCTCGCTTACGCTTACGTCCTCAGAAGGATTTATATAATCAGCAGTCGCCGAAAACGGAATTTCAACGCAGGTCAGCAACATTATAAATGCTGCAAAAATCAATATTACTTTTTTCATACTTTTCTCCTTGGGTTAAGATGTAATGCGTTACACTAATATGAAATTCTATCATTGTTAAAATACTTTGTCAAGTTATTTCAAATAGGTAACAATAATTTTAATAATATTGACAAGTAAAAATAATTTATATATTATTTAATTACTTGTTTGGAGGTAAAAGATATGAGAAAGAATTTTAAAAGAACTCTCAGCATTCTTCTTTCGGTATTAATGATGTTCTCTGCTTTTTCCGCAGTAACCGCATTTGCTGAAGAAATCATAAACGGCTGGAATGCAGACCAGACTATGTACTACGTTGATTCTGTACCCGTTGCAGATGAAATTAAAGAAATTGACGGACAGAAATATTACTTTAACGCTGACGGAATCAAGGCAACAGGTCTTGTTAAGATTGACGATGATTGCTTCTATTTTGACA
Source organism: Ruminococcaceae bacterium UBA3751 (assembly GCA_002371215.1). Classification (GTDB taxonomy): domain Bacteria; phylum Bacillota; class Clostridia; order Oscillospirales; family Acutalibacteraceae; genus Eubacterium_R. The sequence continues at coordinate 1,985 of DFGL01000009.1, forward strand.
CTAAAGGCGTTATGCAGACAGGCTGGAAGAAAATCAACGACAACAAGTTTTATTTTGACTTAAAAACCGGCGCTGCTTACAAAGGTATTAAAGCAATAGACGGTTTCTACTATCATTTCAGTAACACAGGCCGTATGAAAACAGGCTTTTATAATGAAAACGGTAACCGTTATTATTTCCTTAATAGCGGTAAGGCTGCAACAGGCTTAAAGAAGATTGACGGCAAGCTCTATTTCTTTAATAATAACGGCACAATGAGAACGGGATTCGTTAAAGTTAAAGGCGCTACCTACTATTTTAACACTTCAAAAAATAAGTACGGCAGAGCTGCTAAGGGCATTGTTAAGGTTAAGAAAAAATACTATTACTTCTCTAAGAAAAACTCTAAAATGAAGACAGGCTGGGTTACTTATAAGGGTAAGGAGTATTACTTCACAACAAAGAAAAAGAACCGCGGCGCTGCTTATACAGGCATTAAGACGATTAAGGGTAAGAAATATAAGTTTGCTAAAAACGGCGTTTTGCTCAGCGAATACGTTGCTATGGATGACAAGGCAAACAAGTATTCAAGCCCCACCAAGTACTTAATCCTCGTAAATAAAACCACCCATAAGGTTGGCATTTACAAGGGCAAGAAAGGCAACTGGAAAAGAATCAAGTACTGGGATTGCACAACGGGCGCTCCCGGAACAAGAACTCCTTCAGGTAACTTCCTTATCGGACCTTCAGGCGGAAAGCCGTTCCATCAGCTCTATTTTGATTCAGCACAGATTCGCTGCTGGTATGCAACAAGAATTGTTGGCGGATATAACTTCCATTCAGTTCTTTACACTCAGCAGTCCTCACCGAGAACTATCGCTAACGGCAGACTCGGCTACAACCTTTCACACGGCTGTATCAGGCTTAAGCTTGAAAATGCAAAATGGTTATACAAAAATATTCCCGCTAAAACAAGATGCGTTATTTACAACGCTAAAAACTAAAAAACTAACATCGGAGGTTAAGCCTCCGATGTTTTTTTATAATAATAAAGAAGCGCACCGAAAAGGTGCGCTTTTGGTGGAGATGGCGGCAATCGAAGCCGCGTCCAAAACAGCTTTACCGAGGGCTCTACGGGTGTAGTTTGTCGTTTATGATTCCCCTCACCGAGCGGCGGCAAACAGCCTATCGGTTACGGTAGTCCCTGATACCTGACGGGGAGCGGAACACTTCCCCGTTCATGTTCGCCACTAAATCGACGCTCTCAGAAAGTCCGTGGCACTACTTAAAGAGAACGAAGGCGCGCTTAGGCAGCCTTAAGAACTGTCTTATTATTGTCAGTTAATTTTAAGGTGTTACTTTTATAGCGGTGCAACTCCGCTACCCGCTGACCAAGGCTCTTCTGCCCTGTCGAAATCCTTTCATCCCCTCATCTAAACATATTCCGCGTTCGAAGTATAACGCTCTGCATTATACTAATAACGCTCTTTGAATTCGCGCTCCATAGTTCGCTGTGCTGCGCGCTTTGCTTCCGTTGCGCGTTTGTCGTAAAGCTTTTTACCTTTACAAAGTCCGATGAGCAGCTTTGCTCTGCCCTTTGTAATATAGAGCTCAAGCGGAACTATTGAAAGTCCCTGCTGCTGGGATTCGCCGAAAAGCTTCATTATTTCTTTTTTATGAAGAAGCAGCTTTTTCTTTCTTAATGGGTCGCGGTTATAGCGGTTACCCATTTCATAGGGTGAAATATGCATACCTATTGCAAACATCTCTCCCCCGTCAACCGAGCAGAAAGAATCCTTAAGGTTTACCCTGCCCGCTCTGATTGATTTAATTTCCGTTCCGAAAAGCTCAATACCCGCTTCATAGGTTTCAAGAACAAAATAGTCGTGATAGGCTTTTT
>DFGL01000086.1 GCA_002371215.1 Ruminococcaceae bacterium UBA3751
TACCAACTGAGCTATACCCCTATAGATAATTATTTTTCAAAGCCCGTTTATTTTATATTATTCCGGACAAAAAGTCAATATTTATTTTGAAAAAAATGAAATGAGAAAGTTAAATAATAACCTTCTCATTCAAGTTTACGCTTAATACTTTTCAGTATTCTTTTTTCAAGACGTGAAATCTGCACCTGAGAAACGCCTATAAGAGAAGCCGTTTCAGCCTGAGTTTTACCTTCATAATATCTGTAATATATGATTTTTCTGTCCTTGGCTTCCAGCTCATTTAGAACACATGAAAGCATAATTTTATTAAAAGTGCTTTCGTTATTATCAACGGGAACGTCAAAATCTTCCGAATCTTCTTCATAAAAACTACTTAGAGAGATAACAGGCTGCATAGCCGCAAGTATTTCCCCAAGTTCGTAAATATCAACCCCGCAAATCACTGAAAGCTCGCTAAGAGTCGGTTCTCTCATGTACTTTTTTTCAAACTCGTCTTTTTTAAACTGAACATAATTAGCCTTTTCTTTAATAATCCGAGAAATCTTAATTTCGCCGCCATCACGGAATATTCTTTTAATCTCGCCCATAATAACGGGGACGGCATAGGTTGAAAACATCGTTCCATAGCTTTCATCAAAATTATCAACAGCCTTAATCAGTCCAATACACCCCGCCTGAAACAAATCCTCATAATCGGCGCCACGATTTCTGAAACGATTTGCAACCGAATGAACAAGCCCCAGGTTTTCCGTTATTTTTTGCGAACGCTCATCGCTTATCATAGAGCTTTTCCTTTTATCTTTTTTGTTAACGTTACAGTTGTTCCTTTGTTGAGTGACGAGCTTACCTTTACCCTGTCGCAAAAGGACTGCATTACCGTAAATCCGAGCCCCGCGCGATTATCATCGCCCGACGTGTAAAGCGGCTGCATTGCAAGTTTTACGTCTTCTATTCCTACACCCTTATCCTTAATTTTAATTTTGACCACGTTATTTTCATCAATACTGCCCTCTATGTATACGTTACCAAGACTGTTTTTGTAACCGTGCACAATAGAATTGGTAACCGCCTCGGATACAGCCGTTTTAATATCGGTCAGCTCCTCGATTGTCGGGTCAGCAGGAGATACAAACGCCGAAACCACAGCTCTGCTGAAGGCTTCATTAACCCCTTTGCTTTCAATAATCAGTTTAAATTCATTAATGTTTTTCATCATTGCACCTCCCTTATTATTGCAACTGAGCCTATTCCTGCAAGCTCAAATATGCGCTTAGTCTGTTTATTGACTCCGCGTATTTCCACCGTTCCCTTAAAATTCTGCATAAGACGGTATCTGCCGAGAACAAGTCCTATTCCCGAACTATCCATAAAATGTACGTCTTTAAAATCGAGAATTAAGTGTTTAGGCTTTTTTACGCTTATCTTATTATCTATTTTCTCCCTCATTTCGCTTGCAGTGTGGTGGTCAATATCGCCTACAATATGAACGATAAGCAGTTCCCCTGCCGAGTCAAGATTTATCATATTATCATTCCTTTAAAAAAATGCTCCGATACAATAGTACCAGAGCATTTTTGCGAATTTTGTTGAATTATATTTCATCTATTAATTTTTTTCTTATTTCCCTTGCAAGATAAAACGAACCGCAAACAAGAGATAAATTCTCTATTTTTATTGCGTCCTCGGGGTTATCACAGATATAAACATTGTCGCAATAGTCCTCGGCAATATCCGCAAGTTCGGCAGAAGTCATAGCCCTCGGAGAATCGACACTCGTTGCAATAATTGTTTTACAAAGCGGAGCAATTATACTTAAATAGCCTTCGACGTTCTTATCCTTAAGCATTGCAATTACAGCAGTTTCGTTTTCAAGATAAGGAGCAAGTTTTTCAGCAGCGCTTACGTTATGCCCTCCGTCAAGGAGTACATCTCCGATAATCTCGTGCCTTGCAGGCAGATTAACGAGTACATCAACAGTATCCAGTCCGATTTCCTTTAATACTGTATTCACAAGTGACAAATTGTTTTTTTCAGGAATTGTTATAATGTTTTTACATCTGTTTTCAAATATGCTTTTAATCTCCGAATTATAGAGAATACAATTACAGTTTTTGCGCAGTATTCCCGCTTTTTGCTCTGCGATTTTCTCGATAGTAGCTCCGAGAAAGTCCGTATGGTCAAGGGATATAGAAGAAATTACAGCTAAATTCTCATTTTCTGTATTAGTTGCATCCTCTGCTCCGCCCATTCCGCATTCAATAACAGCATAATCAACGTTATTTCGGCTGAAATACAGGTATGCCGCAACTGTTATAAGCTCAAACTCCGTACAGTCATAGTCCTTAATTTTATCAATCAGATTTGCAAAATCCGTCTCGCTGATCATATTGCCGTTAAGCTGAATCTGCTCACGGTAATCCGTTACCCATGGCGAAGTGAAAAGCCCTACCGAATAACCGCCGTTGCAAAGTGCTTTAGATATAGTTGCGGCAACGGTTCCCTTACCGTTTGTTCCTGCAATATGAATAGTTTTAAAATCATTCTGAGGGTTACCCAAACTATCTAAAGCGCTCTTAATACGAGTAAGCCCCGGCTGAATGCCGAGGCTCTCTTTTTCTTTTATGAAGTTTAGCGCTTCAATATAATTCATTAAGCTATTTCCTCAATAGACTTTTTAATGGACGCGATTTTTTCTTCAAGTTTTGCAGCGTCCTCCCTGTTCTGAGCAACAACCTTTTCGGGAGCTTTATTTACAAAGCCGGGATTGTTGAGTTTTTTATTGATAAACGCAAGCTTATCCTCTGCCTGAGCGAGTTCTTTTTCGAGGCGCTTTTTTTCAGCCTCAAAATCAACGAGGTCGCCGAGAGGAATATAAATCTTAGCGTCATCGGTAATAATTGTAACAACGTTACCGAGGTCGCCGAAACTGTTTTCAACTACAACCTCATTGGCGGAGGCAAGGCGTTTAATAAAGTCTGTACCGTTATTGAAGGTATCAGTACTTGCTGTTTCAACGTACACTTTCGCTTTCTTGCTTGGCGGAATGTTCATTTCTGCACGTCTGTTACGGATTGCTCTGATGGAATGCATAATCTTTTCCATCTCGCCCTCATCAGCTGAGAATTTGAGCTTTTCGTCATACTTGCACCATTCGGAAATCATTATTGACTCCGCATCGTGCGGAATTGCCTGATATATTTCCTCTGTAATGAACGGCATAAAGGGATGAAGCAGCTTTAAGATATAAGTCAGAACGAATATGAGAACGCCCTTAACGTCCTCTTTTGCCTTTTCATCATCGCCCTGAAGTCTGATTTTGGCTATTTCAATATACCAGTCGCAGAAAACGTCCCAAATAAAGTCATAAAGCTTCTGTACGGCAATACCGAGTTCAAACTTATCTATATTCTCAGTAACCTCTTTAGCGAGCGAATTTGCCTTAGAAACAATCCATTTATCCTCAATAAGAAGGTTTTCGGGAAGTCCGTTATACTTGTAATCATCACCGAGATACATAAGAACGAAACGGGAAGCGTTCCAGAGCTTATTTGCAAAATTACGCGATGCCTTAACTCTGTCATCTGAGAAACGCATATCATTTCCCGGGGAATTACCCGTTGCAAGAGTAAACCTGAGTGCGTCAGCACCGTATTCTTCAATAATCTCAAGCGGGTCGATACCGTTACCGAGTGATTTTGACATTTTTCTGCCCTGAGCATCACGTACAAGGCCATGAATAAGCACTGTATCAAACGGTACTCTACCAGTCTGTTCAAGACCCGAGAACATCATTCTCATTACCCAGAACGGAATAATATCATAGCCTGTTACAAGAGTATCAGTCGGATAATATTTTTTGAAGTCCTCTGTTTCTTCAGGCCATCCCATTGTAGAAAACGGCCAAAGTGCTGATGAGAACCAGGTGTCAAGAGTGTCAGGGTCCTGCGTGAGTTTTTCGCTACCGCAATGGCAGCATTTTGCAGGTGTTTCGCGGCTTACGGTAATCTCTCCGCAGTCAGCGCAGTACCAGGCAGGAATCCTGTGTCCCCACCAGAGCTGACGGGAAATACACCAGTCGCGGATATTTTCAAGCCAGTGGAAATACGTCTTTTCATAACGCTTCGGAATGAACTTAGTATCGTCATTCTTAACGGCGTCAATAGCGGGTCCTGCGAGCGGCTTCATTGATACGAACCACTGCTTGGAAACCTTGGGTTCAATAGTTGTTCCGCAGCGATAGCAGGTACCTACGTTATGAGAGTAGTCTTCAACCTCTAAAAGAGCGCCCTCAGCCTCTAAATCCTCAACTATAGCTTTTCTGCACTCGTATCTGTCCATACCGCTGTAACGGCCCCAGCCGTCTTTAATATGGGCGTCATCAGTAAGAACGTCAATAACCTCAAGATTATGTCTGAGGCCAACCTCAAAGTCATTCGGGTCGTGAGCAGGGGTAATTTTTACAACACCCGTACCGAATTCAATATCAACATACTCATCGGCAATGACGGGAATCTGACGGTGAACGATTGGAAGGTCAAGAGTTTTGCCTACATATTCTTTATATCTTTCATCATTTGGGTTAACTGCAACCGCAGTATCGCCGAGCATAGTTTCAGGCCTTGTTGTTGCAAGTTCAAGATATCCGCTTCCGTCTGTAAAGGGATATTTAAGGTGCCAGAAGTGACCTGCCTGGTCCTCATATTCAACCTCGGCGTCACTGATAGATGTAAGGCAGTGTGGACACCAGTTTACGATACGCTCTCCGCGGTAAATGAGCCCTTTTTCATAAAGGCGGTTAAACACCTCGACAACCGCCTTATTGCAGCCCTCGTCAAGCGTGAAACGCTCTCTGTCCCAATCGCAGGAGGAACCGAGCTTCTTAAGCTGTTCAATAATTCTTCCGCCATACTGCTTTTTCCATTCCCAAGCGCGCTCAAGGAAGCCCTCTCTTCCGAGGTCCTCTTTTGAAATTCCTTCCTTGCGCATCGCCTCAACGATTTTAGCCTCTGTAGCAATTGAAGCGTGGTCCGTTCCCGGAAGCCATAAGGTATCATAACCGCTCATTCTGTGATAGCGGATAAGGATATCCTGCAACGTATTATCAAGCGCGTGACCCATATGAAGCTGCCCCGTGATGTTCGGTGGCGGGATAACGATAGTATAGGGCTTTTTATCCGATTTGACATCAGCGTGGAAATACTTTCCGTCAAGCCAGAATTTATAAGTTCTGTCCTCAAATGCTGAGGGATTGTACTGTTTTTCAAGTTCTTTTGCCATTTTATCATCTCCTAATAAAAAAACCGCCTCACAATGAGGCGGAAAGATTCCGTGGTACCACTCAAATTACGCAAAGTTGCGTCACTCAAACCCTTAACGCGGGAATACGTAACGGGCTAATTAAAGTTCTCACCCGCTCAACTCATAAGCTACCTTCATTCTGTTTCACTATCGGCTTGCACCGTCCGCCGACTCTCTTTAAGCTAAGCAGAATTACTCCTCTTAATCATAGTCTTTACACATTTTTTAATATAATATCAAATTTGCATTTACAAGTCAAGAGTAAAAAAGACAGCCTACATACGGGGCTGTCAATTAAAAATTATCAGTTTTCGTAATTAATCTTCTTAACTTTGAATATCGCTCTTAATAACGGCGCAAGAATTTTAGGACTTTTAACTAATACTACCTTCATATGTACCCCCTCATTTCTTACAGCACATAACGCCGAGGACGATTACCATAACAGCGAGTATTCTTGTTATCCACACAGTAGGCAGACAAAGCGCTATCGCGCAGCCGGCGCCGAACGCAATCCACAGATAATTAGATTTTACAAGCTTGAATTTCATAGTAATACCACCCGTTGTGCTTTTTTATATACTATGAAATCATTAAAAAAATGTTACCTGTAATCGTTACTTTCTATTAAAAGAAGCGTTCCTTCTTCAACGGTAACGGTACATTCTTCGTTTTCAATATAATTACTTTGACCAACCTGAGACGCCATATCAAAATCAATGCTTTTTTTACCGAAAAACTCCTGAGAATAGTGAGCGCCGCTGAAACTAACGCCTTTGCAATCGCCGAGAAAAGCAAAAACGGAAAACCATTTATAATCCTTTTTAAAGGTCTTTTCCCCTTTTATAAGAGAAATTCTGTTATTTCTGTCTGGTATAACACATTCAGCTCCGTTTTTTGCGGCATAATCAAGGCAAAGAATATTTGAATACGTATGGTCTATTCTTCCGCCGACAGCGCCTAAGATAATTATTTCCTTAAAGCCCCTTTCAACGGCAATGCGAACAGCGTTAAAGGTATCCGTATACTCTTTTTCTATAGGAAAAACTTCGCATTTTATATCTGCATTCGGCTTTTCGCTGCTGTCAAAATCGGCAACTATCAAATCAGGGATAACTCCTATTTTTTCAAGCTTTTTATATCCGCTGTCCGCTGCAATTATAAAGCTGTTTAAATCAATATTTTCCCTGAGAAAATCATAATCACTTTCAGGCGCACCGGAAACGATAGTGCATTTTACTTTTTCTGCCATTCCTTAATATCCTTAACCTCGTTATAAATCTGAATATAATTATCGTGGCGGGATTTACTTATTTCCCCGTTTTCAACCGCCTCGCAAACGGCGCAGCCCTTATCGCTGACATGGGAGCAATTCGTCATAAATTTACATTTATCAAGATACGGGATAAACTCCTTGAAACAATACGGCAATTCATCTTTATATATAGTTTCGCACCGCTCAAGGTCAAGAGAAGAAAAACCCGGAGTATCGGCTATATAACCGCCGTCGGTTTTAAAAATCTCGCAATGGCGGGTTGTATGCCTGCCTCTGCCGAGTTTTTTGCTCGTTTCACCCGTTTCAAGCTTTAAATCAGGGAAAATATTATTGAGAAGGCTTGACTTACCTACGCCTGTATTACCTGTAAAAGCACATATTTTATCCTTAAGAAGCTCCTTCACTTCTTCGGCGCCTTCACCGCTTGAATTATCGCACTTAATTACTCTGTAGCCTGCGCTTTTATAGATTTTTTCGTATTCCTCAAAGCCGTCAGCTATATCGTTTTTAGTAATTACTATAACGGGTTCAATATCTTTTTTTTCAGCTATAGCCGTTAATTTATCAATGATATAGGTATTAATCTTCGGGTCAACAAGAGATGAAATTATAAACAGTCTGTCAAGATTTGCAAGCGGAGGGCGAACAAGCAAGTTTTTTCTATCGTAAATTATATCAATAGTATTTTCATGGTCGCCTTCATTGAGGGTTATTTCAACGTTATCTCCGACAAGCGGAGTTATTCCCTGTTTTCTGAAATTGCCCCTTGCTCTGCATTCGTAAATTTCTTCTCCCGTATCAACATAATAAAATCCGCCGATACCTTTAACAATTTTTCCTTTAATAGCTTTCACCTTAATTCACAAACGGGAGGTTGCCCTCCCGTTACACTTAATTATTGATTGTCACTTTTCTTCTTTTTATCTGTTTTGTTATCACTTTTTTCACCTGAGTCCTCATCTTCCTCAGGCTCCGGTACAGGTTTAGTAGGAGTCGTTGTATCGTCGTGGCTGTAGTTTGAGAAATCATAATTCAGAGTTTCGCTGTCTGAGCCGTTAGAATCCTTCGTATCAGCACAGCCTTCACCCTTGATATTAACAGATATCTTATGCTTAACGTTACCTTTACCTGTTACGCTGAAGCTGATGCTGGAACCGTCAAGAGTAATCTTGGTACTCTTATAGGTATTATTGTCAACCGCAACATTAACAACATCCTTAACATACTTACCGTTTTCGTCCTTAACAACAGGAAGTTTAACTAAAACCGAAACCTTTGCCTGCTTTTCGGTAGTAGTTGTTGTAACGCCTGAGGAAATAACAACCTTAACGCTGTCGTCCTCCTTAACGTTTTCACCTTCGGACGGTGACTGTGAAATTACTGTACCCTTGGGGAGAGGGCTGTCCTGAGTAATAAATGATATGTTAGTAAATCCATACTTTTCAAGGAAAGCTCTTGCTCCGCTCTGACTGAGGCCGTAAACGCTCGGCATTTTCATAGATTTAAGAACAGTTGTTGACGGACCCGTTGAAACGTAAATAACGATTTCTGTTGAGGCGTCAGCTACTGAAGTCGCTTTCGGGTCAGTATAAACTACGCTTCCCTCATCAACATTTTCAGAGGAAATAGATACCGTTTTAAAGTTGATGAAGCCTGCTCGTTCAAGATGAGTTTTTGCAAGTTCAAGGTTAGAACCGTATACGTTGGGAACGGTTATTCCGTCCTTGGAAACTGCTACGTAAAGTTTAACCTCGCTGCCCTCAAGAACCTTAGCCCCCGCCTCGGGAGACTGACGAATAATTATACCAGGTTCCGCCTCGTCGGTCTGCTCCTGCTCCTGAATAAACTTATACTTATAGGCGCCCTTTTCATTAGCTTCAATAACGTCGTCATAAGACATACCAACAAAGCTTTCAAGCTTATAGGTGTTTTTTTGAATTCCGTTCGTAAACGCCATTACGATAAGAACAATTGCAGCAGCAAGAACTATTATACCGATAATAACGGTTGTAACAACCTTTTTCTTACGGTCTAAATTATCGTATTCATCATAATCGTTATCTTCCTCAACGTCAAGATTTTCTGCTGCAGGCTTAATATCGGCAGTTTTAACAATCTTGGTTGGGTTATTATCTGACTTTACAGTATAATTAAAGGTTGTATTAGGATTTTTAATTATCTCCTCAATATCAAGAAGCATTTCCGTTGCCGTCTGATAACGGTCAATCGGGTTTTTCTGCATTGCGCGAATACAGATTTGTTCAAGTCCGAGAGGAATATCGGAATTAATATCGGTCAGTTTTTTAGCGTCTGCCTGAAGCTGCATAAGCGCTACGGAAACAGCGCTTTCAGCTTCAAACGGAACGTCGCCCGAAAGCATTTCATAAAGCACAACGCCGAGAGAATAAATATCTGCCTTCTCATCCGTATGTTCGCCTTTTGCCTGTTCCGGAGCAATATAATGAACCGAGCCTATTGCCTGTTCGGTAAGAGTTTTTGTTTCGCTCCTTGAAAAACGGGCAATACCGAAATCCGTTACCTTAATATTGCCGTTAGAAAGGAGAATGATATTCTGCGGTTTAATATCGCGGTGTACAATTCCCTTATCGTGAGCGTGCTGAACAGCGCGCAAAATCTGAGTCATAAAAAACAGAGCGTCATTCCACGTTATAGCGCCTTGCTTATTTATATACTCCTTAAGGGTAATTCCGTCAATGTATTCCATAACGATATACTGAAGCTTTTCGCCGAAATTTACATCATATACCTTAACAATATTGGGATGAGAGAGAAGCGCAATAGCCTTACTCTCATTTTTAAATCTTCTTTTAAATTCCTCATTTGCGGAATATTCATCCTTAAGTACTTTAACGGCAACAATTCTGTCATCAATATTATCGTACGCCTTATAAACTACGGACATACCGCCAACGCCGATAATTTCCTGAACCTCATATCTACCGTCTAATCTTTTTCCGACATAATTATCCATAATTCAACTCCGAAAATATATGATTAATTAGCAATGGCAACAACTGTTATGTTATCGCCGCCGCCGTTTTTGTTCGCTCTTTTAACAAGTCTGTCAGCAAACGCATAATACTGACCGTCGCTAATATCGTTTTTCATATCCTCAGCACTGACAAAATTAGTTAATCCGTCAGTACAGAGAATTAAGGTTTCATCCTTATTAAGTTCAACCTGGTCGTGTTCGATGTCAATCTGTTTTTCAACGCCGATAGCTCTTGTAATTATATTCTTATTCGGGTGATTTTCAGCCTGTAAAACAGTTATTTCGCCCTTATTAACCATATCCTGAACCATACTGTGGTCAGTAGTAATCTGGCTGATATTATTTTTAGAAACGAGATAAGCTCTACTGTCGCCCGCATGAGCGATAAAAGCATCGCTGCCGCGTACTATTGCACATACAACCGTAGTACCCATACCCGAAAGTTCAGGATGAGCATAAGCCATATCAAAGACCTCAATATTTGCCGCAGTTATTGCGCTGTCAAGCAAATTTTTTATTGAAGCGTCTCTCATTTTTTCATTGTAGCACGAGGTTATCTTTTCAGAGATAACTTTAACGGCGAGAGTTGAAGCGATGTTACCGCCTGCAGCTCCGCCCATTCCGTCGCACACAACAGCCCAGGCAACCTCGCCGGGAAGCTCGCCGACTGAATATGCGTCCTGATTGTTTTCTCTTACAAGACCCTTATCTGTTTTTGCAACTACTTTCAAAATTGCACCACCTTTGGGTAAATATACGGTTAATCACCGTTTGCCTCATTTTTCTTTCTTCTGAGCTGTCCGCAAGAGGCATTGATATCGCTGCCCAGAGTTCTTCTTATTGTAGCATTAATCCCGTTTGATTTCAAGGCGTATTGAAAATTGTTTACAGCCTGTTCACCTGAGCGAACGTTACCGCGCTCCTCTACGTCATTAACGGGTATTAAATTAACGTGGGATATAAACCCTTTCAACTTTTGGGACAGCTCCTTAGCGCATTCAGGGCTGTCGTTAACGTCTTTTATAAGCGTATATTCAAAAGAAACGCGCCTTGAAGTCTGCTTTGCATACGCTTTGCAGGCTTTAACTACTTCATCAACGCCCCATTTATCGTTTACGGGCATTATAGCCGAACGCAGTTTATCGTTAGGAGCGTGAAGTGAAAGAGTAAGCGTTATAGGCAGCTTTTCTTCAATTAGCTTATATATTTTCGAAACAATACCGCAGGTTGAAAGAGTAACGTCCCTTAGTGAAATATTAAGCCCGTTTTCCGAGTTAATAATTCTTAAAAACTTAATTACATTGTCATAGTTATCAAGCGGCTCTCCGATACCCATTAATACTATATGGGAGATGCGAATTTTTAAATCGTTTTGTGCGGCGTGAATCTGTCCTTCAAGCTCTGAGGGAAGCAAATTCCGTTTAAAGCCCGCAAGAGTTGAAGCACAAAACTTACAACCCATTTTACAGCCGACCTGAGTTGATATACAAATAGTATAGCCGTATTTATACTTCATTACAACAGCTTCTACGTATTCGCCGTCATAAAGTCTGAAAAGGTATTTTACGGTACCGTCAAGCTTTGAAACAAACTTATCCTCAATTTCTAATGCCGGTATAAAGTAGTTATCATTTAATTTCTCTCTCAGCGTTTTAGAAATATTAGTCATTTCATCAAACGAGCCGACGCCCGCCTCGTGAAGCCATTTATAAATCTGCAAGGCTCTGAAATTCGGTAAAGCGAGTTTTTTAACCTCTTCATTTAATTCGTTAAAATAAAGCGATTTTATATCAGTCATCAATTTTTTCCATTACGGCATAGAAAAATCCGTCTCCGTTTTCAGACGGAAATACCGTTTTCATTTCCGTTAACTTAAAGCGCTTATCTTCATTTACAAAACGCTCTGCAATTCTTTCGTTTTCATTTTTATTCAGCGTACAGGTTGAATAAACAAGCCTTCCGCCGCGTTTAAGATACTCAGCGGAGGTTTTAAGTATATTGTACTGAATACCGTAAAGTCCTTTAATATCATCAAGGCTTTTATATCTGATTTCGGGCTTTCTTCTTATAATTCCGAAGCCTGAGCAAGGAACGTCGCAAAGCACTCTGTCCGCTTTCGGTAAATCGGGATTATAAACGCCCGCGTCATTTACGGCAGCTTTAATAATATCAATTCCAAGCCGCTCGGCGCCCTCTTTAATAAGCTCAACTCTGCTATTGTTTAAATCAAGCGCAAAGACCTCTCCGCTGTTATTCATTCTTTCGGCTACGGTAAACGCCTTTCCGCCGGGGGCAGAGCAAACGTCGATAACAGTTTCTCCCTCTTTTGCGCCAAGAGCCAAAGCACAGTTAAACGAGCTTAAATCCTGAATATGAAAGAGTCCGTTTTTAAACGCACGCGATTTTTTAATATTAATATGCGAATTGATTTTAACAACTTCGCTTGTAATTTCACATTCAGCCTTTTCATCCATAAGTTCGTACAAAAGCTCTTCTTCGTCAACGAACAGAGAATTGGGAACGGCATATACGGGAGCTATATTATTAATTTCACCGAGAATTTTCAGCGTGTTATCCTCGCCGTAGTGCTTCTGCCACATTTTAATAAGGCTTTCAGGGCAGGAATAACGGGCGCTTAAATCATCAATCTTTTCAATATCAATTCTGTTTGAATCAACCTTATGCAAAACGGCGTTAATAAGCTTAGTATAGTACCCGCAACCCACCGTCTTGGCAAGCTCTACAGATTCATTAACTGCGGCATTTGACGGAACCTTGTCCATAAAATAAAGCTGATATACGCCCATATACAAAAGGATTCTGACTTTTGGCTTCGGACGGGAATTAAGATAAGGCTTTAAAATATAGTCAAGCGTCAGCCTACGCTCAATTACACCTAAAACAAGCTTAGATATAAATGCATTATCGGAAGAATTATTTTTATCAAAAGCGCTGTCCAATGAAAGATTTGAATAATCATCATTATTAAGCACTCCGTAAATAATTTCAAACGCGGTAAGTCTTGAATTTTTCATCGTCTTCTTCCCGCAACTATAAGCGCAAGTCTTAACAGCGTTACAAGAGAAGAAGCAAGCGCCGCAACATAAGTAAGAGCAGCTGCCGTAAGCACCTTCTTAGCGCCCCTGTACTCCTCATCAACAAGGAACCCGTGAGTCTTGATTGTTGCAAGAGCGCGTTTGCTCGCGTCAAACTCAACCGGAAGAGTTATAAGCTGGAAGAAAGCAACAAAAGAATAAAGAATTAAACCAACAAGCGCAACTATATATCCGAAATCTGACGTAGCTGCATAATAGGACATAAACATACCTGCAATAACAAGAGGTACGCCAATCCATGAACCGATTTTTGTTACGGGAATTATCATATTTCTGAAAGTAAGCGGAGCATATGCAGCAGCGTGCTGACATGCATGACCCGCTTCATGGCAGGCAATTCCGATAGCTGCAACGGAGGTAGAATCATAAACTCCCTCGCTGAGTGATATAACCTTATTGGAAGGGTTGTAATTATCGCTGAGATTACCGCCGATTTTCTGAATTGTAACGTCAGTTATGCCGTTAAGCTGCAACAGAGTATAAGCAGCTGCAGCACCGGTCATCCCGCTGCGCGACATAACCTTTGAATACTTTTTATATCTGCTTTTAACCATTCCCTGAGCAACAAGAGCAAAGATGAGAACGGGAATAAAAAACAATCCGGCAATTCCGTAAGCTATATCCATATTATCCTCCTAAAACAGTTCCGTTTTCAATGCGGTTACCAAGCAAAAACGCCTTAACGTCCATACGCTTTTTGCCCTCGGGCTGAAGCTCAAGAATCTCAATACATTTTCCGTCGCCGCACTGAACTATTAATTTTTTGTTACTGTCAATTACCTTACCGAAGGTTTTATCAATATTATTTATTTCGGTTAATGCGGTTTTATGAATTTTGATATTTTTACCGTTTACTGTTGTTATGGCGACAGGCCACGTCTGAAGCCCGCGCACCTTATTGTGAATTTCAAAAGCAGAGCGCGTCCAGTCTATAGGACAAAGCTCTCGCGTTATCATTTTGGCATAGCCGAAATCGCCCTCAGGCTGTTTAACGGGAGTTGCCTCTCCCTTTTCAATCAGCTCAAGTGCTTCAAGCAAAGCCTCAGCTCCGATTACGGAAAGGCGCTCAAAAAGTTCCTCTGAGGTTTCATTAACGCCAATATCCGTCTTTTTAACAAGAAGCACGTCTCCAGTATCAAGCCCCTCATCCATTTGCATTATGCTTACACCCGTTTCACGTTCACCGTTGAGAACGCTCCACTGAATCGGAGCCGCACCTCTGTACTTAGGAAGAAGCGAAGCGTGGGCGTTAATACAGCCAAACGGGGCAATATCAAGAATAGCCTTAGGAAGAATCTTTCCGTAAGCTACAACAATAATCACGTCGGGCTTTAACTCAGCAATAATTCTGTCTGAATCAGAGCCCTTTATTTTTTCGGGCTGATAAACGGGAATACAGTGTTTAACGGCAAGCTCCTTTACGGGAGGCGGAGTTAAAATCTGCTTTCTTCCTACGGGCTTATCGGGTTGAGTGAATACAGCTGCAACCTCGTGTTTACTGTTTATCAGAGCTTCAAGCGCGGGTACCGCAAAATCAGGAGTACCCATAAAAACTATTATCATTCTTTATCAGTATCCTCTACAATTTTTGAAGTAAACAAAACGCCGTCAAGATGGTCAAGTTCATGGCAAAAGGCACGGGCTTTTAAATCCTCTCCGGTATAAACGTGCCACTTACCGTTTCTGTCCTGAGCTTTAACGGTTACCTTCCGAGGTCTGCAGGTAATACCGTACTGACCCGGCAGAGAAAGACAACCTTCACTTTCGCGCTGTTCCCCTTCGCTTGACGTAATTTCCGGATTAACGAGTTCCATAACTCCGTCACCTACGTCAATAACTACGACGCGCTTGAGCATACCTACCTGCACGGCTGCAAGACCTACGCCGTTATTAGCGTACATTGTTTCTTTCATATCATCGATTAAATCGCCGAGCCTTGAGTCAAATTTTTCAACGACACGGCTTTTTTTATTTAAGATAGGGTCCCCTACCTTAACAACATTTCTAAGTGCCATAGTTTCTCCTGTTATGAAATATCGTTCGGATTAATATCAACAGTAATGCTTACTGCCTTATAATCCTTTATTTTATACATTTTCTTAAGAATTTCGGTAATCATAGCTCTGCTGCTTTTTGTATTCTTTGTTTTCAGCGTGAGCTTATACCTATAATTATTATTTATCTTTGAAATCTTCGCCTGCGTCGGACCCAAAGCGAAAAGCTTAACGGCTTTATAATCAGTTTTATTAAGCTCAACCATAAAATCAAAAAACTGCTTTGCGCAAAGCGCAACCGTATTTTCATTTTCTCCGTTAAAGGAAACTGAGAAAATATCGCAGTAAGGCGGGTAAATCATCAGTTTGCGCATTTTGATTTCATTATTATAAAACGCCTTGTAATCCTGATGGGCGGCAAATTCTATTGTTTCGTTAAAAGGATTAATGGTCTGAACAACCGCTTTGCCTTTAATGCCCCTTCGCCCTGCTCTGCCGACAACCTGAGTAATTAAATCGAAAGATTTTTCACCCGCGGTATAACTCTCGTTATAAAGTGAATTGTCCGCATTAACAACTCCGACAAGCGTTACGTTGTCAAAATCAAGCCCTTTTGCAACCATCTGGGTGCCGATTAAAATATCGTATTCACCGTCTGCAAAGGAATTCAGCAGCTTCTGATGCGAAAACTTAACCGTTGTAGTATCGGCGTCCATTCTGAGAATTCTTGCGTTTGGAAAGAGATTTTTAAGCTCGTCCTCAATTCTCTGAGTGCCAAAGCCGCTGTATCTTACTGAATCAGAGCCGCACTCGGGACAGATATTATCAAGCCTTTTACTGAAGCCGCAGTAATGACATTGAAGGCGATTGTTGAAGCTGTGATAAGTAAGCGAAATTGAACAGTTAGGACAGGTCAAAATATGACCGCATTCCTTGCAGGCAATAAACGTATTATATCCGCGCCTATTAATCAGCAGAATAACCTGTTTATGATTATCAAGGTTTTCGCTGATTAAGCTTTTAAGCTGAGAAGATATAGGCGATTTATTGCCGAGCTTCATCTCCGTTTTCATATCAACTGTAACAACTTCGGGAAGAACAGAGTCGCCGTAACGCTCAGTTAGTTCACAAAGAGTATAGCGTCCCATAAGAGCATTGCTGTAGCTTTCAACGCTCGGCGTTGCGGACGTCATTAAAAACAGCGCCTTATTATAATTTGCGCGGAACCTTGATACGTCCTTAGCGTTATAACGGGGAGTTCGTTCGCTTTTATAAGTGTTTTCCTGTTCCTCGTCCATAATTATAAGCCCGAGATTATGAAGCGGAGCAAATACTGCTGAACGCGTACCTATTACGATTTTTGCCTCTCCTCTGTCAGCTCTTTTATACTCGTCGTTTCTCTCGCCGAGAGAAAGCCCGCTGTGGAACACTGCAACGCGTTTTCCGTAGCGCTTATGGAATATAGCAAGAGCCTGAGGGGTAAGAGCAATTTCAGGCACCATTACTATAACGTCGCGCCCTTTGTCAAGCGTTTCGTCAATAAGCTTAAGATATACCTGAGTTTTACCGCTGCCCGTTACTCCGAAAAGAAGTCCCGTTCCGCCCGTTTCAAGCTTTTCTTTAAAGGTTTCAAAGGCATTCTGCTGTTCATCCGAAAGCTCAATACAGTCCCTTGTGCCCTCTTCGGAAACAGTATCATAGGGATTTCTGTAAATCTCTCGCTGATAAAACTCTACGATACCGTTTTTTTCAAGATTCTTAACAACGGTAATTCCGACTGAACAGAACTCACAAATCTCGTTTATTTCCGCAGTGCCTACGTCAAGAAGAAGGTCTGTAACCAGCCTTTGCTTAGGCGTTACGGAATTAAGCGCGGCATCATCTTCTGTTTTCAGGCGCACCATTCTTTCACTCTTCGGCTTTAATCTGCCGTAACCTCTCGGTAGCATCTGCTTAAGACAGTCATAAGTTGTGCAAAAACATCTCTCTTTTAACCAAAGCGCAAGCTTAACCATCTCGTCGGATAAAACTCTGTTACCAACGCTGAGAATCGGTTTAAGCTCAGTTTCAGAGCTGTCGCAACCTATTTCAACAACTATGCCGTTTCTTTCGCTGTTTGCTCTTCCGAAGCCTACTTTAACCTCAGTGCCAACGCACAGCTTATCAGCAAGTTCATCAGGAACGGAATAACTGTAATCAGTATCAAGACTGAAAAAAGTGTTATCAACCGCAACGGTTGCTACGGTTCTTTTCATAATTATTTAAGCTCGTCGGGCTCGGTAATAACGTACTTACCGTCGCAGATTTCAGCTATTGCCCTGGAAACAGTTTTTTCATCAATCTGTTCTTCCTTTTCAATAGCTTCATCTCTGATTTCACGAGCTCTTTTTGCAGTACCTACAACGAGGCTGTAACGTGAATTTACGTTCTTTAACATTTCTTTTAAATCGGGATTAAACATAATTTTTCTCCTATCTGTTATGAGCTAAAAGCTCTTTTTCAAGTATTTCTTCAATCTTGTCAACGGCTTTTTCCAAATCATCGTTAACAACATTGTATTTATAAACGTCCGCTAAACTCAGCTCAGTTTTAGCAAGTTCAATACGGTGTTTTATATCCTCCATACTGTCGGTATGTCGCTTAATGAGACGTTCCTCAAGCACTTCAAGGCTTGGCGGAAGAAGAAAAACAGGTACGCATTCAGGCATAAGCTTCATAATATTCTGCCCGCCTTCAACTTCAATAATAAGAAAGCATATCTTTCCTTCGTTAATCGCCTTATTAACTCCTTCAACAGGAGTTCCGTAATAACATCCGTTATAAACAGTATATTCAAGAAGCCCCTTAGAATTAATAAGCCGTTTAAATTCTTCTTCAGTTTTAAAATAGTAATCAACGCCGTCTTTTTCTCCCTCGCGCGGATTACGGGTTGTTGCAGAAACGGATTTAACTATATCGTCCCTGCGTTTACACAGTTCCTTGAAAACGGTATCTTTTCCGCAGCCGCTCGGAGCCGACAGAACAACAAGCATCCCTTTTCCCGCCATTATTCAGTCTCCTCCTCAAATCTTTTCTGTACAGCGTCAAGCTCAAGATAACTGAGAACCACATTGTCGCTGTCGGTAATAATAACGCTTTTAGTTTTTCTTCCGTGAGTTGCGTCAATAAGCGTTCCCTTTTCCTTGCCGGTTTGAACAATTCGCTTAACCGGCGCGCTTTCGGGAGATACAATTGATACAACTCTTTCAGCGTTAATTAAATTGCCGAATCCGATATTAACAAGCTTCATATATAAATTCCTTATTCAATATTCTGAATCTGTTCTCTGATTTTTTCAATTTCTGCTTTGACGTCAACAACCCTGCGGGCAATTTCCACGTCATTAGCCTTAGAGCCTATAGTGTTGATTTCTCTGTTCATTTCCTGAACTAAAAAATCGGTTTTTCTGCCAACGGGCTCGTCACTGTCAAGAAATGATTTAAGCTGGTCTATGTGAGAACGAAGGCGAACGGTTTCTTCAGCTACAGCAACCTTATCGGCATATATAGCAACCTCCTGAATAATACGAGCCTCGTCAAGCGAAACGTCGCCGATAAGCTCATGAACGCGTTCGATAAGCTTATCGTTATATTCCTTAACGGTCTCAGGGGAGCGTTTCTCAATATACTCAACGCTTGAGAGAATTGTTTCAGCTCTGGATAAAACGTCATCTCTCATCTTTTCGCCTTCCCTTAAGCGCATAGCAACAAACTTCTCAATAGCTTCATCAGCAACGCTTTTAACTTTTATCCACAGAGCTTCCTCATCCTCTTCGGCTTTTTTCGTTACGAGAACGTCAGGAAATCTGCTGACAGCATTAACGCCGTAATCTGCTTTGAGTTCGTACTTTTCTTCAAGCTCTTTAAGCGCTTTTACGTAAGCCTGAGCAAGAGTATTATTGACCACTACCTCCGCAGCTTCAGTATTGAGCGCTTCAATACCGATGAAGCAATCCACTTTACCGCGGGACACCTTAGAATTAATATAGGATTTTATCTTTTCATCAAGGAAACCGTACTGGCGCGGAATTCTTGAAGAAAACTCAAAATACCGATGATTTACGGATTTTAATTCAACGGTAATTACGTAACCGTCAAGCTCAGCAGAAGCTCTGCCAAAGCCGGTCATTGACTTAATCATAATGAACTCCTCCGTTTCTTAAAAATATTATATATAGGTCACAAACGCAGGTCAATATTTTGTTAACACTTTGTTTACAATGTTAACATATTATTTACAATAAAAAAGAGCGCCGAAGCGCTCTCATAATTGCATTAATATCTGTAGTTAATAAAGTTGATAAAAAACTGTTTATATACTGAATTCGTATTATTCATTATAGCGTAATCCTTGGCGTTTACAATACCGTCCTGATTTGAATCGCACATCATAACGGGAATATCATAACTGCTGCCGCTATCGGGATTAACGGTATGTTGCCAGGTAATTCCGTCGCACTGGACGGTTACAACCTGATTGTTCTGAGTTACGTGAAGCGTATAATCACCGTTAGTAGGCGCGCCGTTAAGATATGCACTCGTGAGTTTAATATCGGAACAGGCACCGTCAGGACTCATCATAGCATAAAGACTTCCGCTCAGGTCATAGTTAAAAGCACCGATAGTTACTTTATAGTTCGCTTTCATATTCGGGTTAATAAGGCTCGTTGCAAAGTAATACGTCTTCCCTGCTTCAAGGTTATAGCTAAGAGCGAAGTCACAGGACTCCATTGCGGAAGAATATCTGACATCAAAGTCATCATTAGTTTTCAGCTGCCTGAAGCTGTCATCGTATAAAAAGCCCTCAGGGTCATACTTGCTTTCAGAATAAAATATATAGGTTGCGCTGATTTTCGGAGTGTAGGGATAATAAGCTTTCATTCCCGTTTTTGTCGGAATAGCCACATTATAATCTCCGCAGCTTACGCTGTTGCAATTAAATCCAATATTGTTCTTAACAGCATAAAATAAAGCATAACTGCCGGCAGAAACGTTAAGAACAAAACCCGTTTTATCGCTTATGCCATCCTTTGAAAACGAAACATCGGCTATGCTTGTAATATTAGCGGATAAGTTCAATTCAAGCAAGGACGGGCAGGATGAAAACGATTCAGAACCGATTTTTGTAACGCTGTCAGCAAGCGAAACGCTGCTGAGCTTTACTGCGCCCGACAGCATACAAGCCCCAAGCGAAGTAACTCCATCTTCAACAACAAGGTTTTCAATAAGAAGAAGATAGGTGCTCCACGGAGTTTCATACGGCGAAGCATAATCATCCATATCTCCGCTGCCGCTGATATAAAGCGTTGCGGTTTCGTTGTCATATCTCCACTCAATATCGCTCGCAAATGCATTCACTATTCCGAAGAATGCATAAATAACAATTACAACGGATAAAAAAAGCGCTATTAACTTTTTAGTTTTCATAAGCATCACGCCCTTTTCTTCAACCTAATAATACCATAAATATCTATACTTTTCAAGTACGCAAAAACACTCCCGAAGATTTCTCTTCGGGAGCTTAACTTCTTAGTACATCGGACTAACCTCTCAATAATTTATTCAGGTTAACTAATTAGCCCATTGGTCTATACCTCACTATTAAATTGTTAGTTATTCTTTATAAAAACTGTATCTTATATTTAATAATAATCGAACAATTTTTATAGAGCTTTTATGCTCTGACTACCGGCAGGATTAATAGTCTATATACCTTTAATATTAAGTTGTAATTACTCACCTGCTCGTTAGCTCCGACCCTGCCGATAACTTTTTTCTATGCTTTATAAAGCGCTAATCCGTAAGTAATTCCGTTTTACTTCTGTCGATTAAAATTATCCGTTACCTTATCGGTTAACCTCACAGGTGGTTAAAATCTTTGGTTTACTGTCCATTGGTTATAACCTCCTATTCAATTATTTGAACTTCAGCTTTAACAAATTTTCTAATTCTAAGCTCTTTCTTAAGTTCAACTAAAATATAGCATATTTTTTGTAATTTGTCAATAGTTTTTTTCAACATTTTTAAAAATAATTGTGCATTATAAACAATTCATTAAATCTATTGACTATTTCCCTTTAATTTTATATAATAGATATGTTGAGCAAAACAATAAAGGAGTTAACTTTATGGAAAACGAAGAACTTTATATGCCCGATATTATCAGCGTTACGGACGAGGACGGAAACGAGATTGAGTTTGAGCTTCTTGAAAGATACGAAACAGAAGACAATGTTTACGTTGCAATTACGGAATACCGTGACGACGACGAGGATATAGTTGAAGGCGATTTTGAGGTTATCATCCTCAAGGTTGTTGACGACGGCGACGGAAACGAATACCTTGAAGAAATTCAGGATGAGATGGAATATGAACAGGTTTCCGACATCCTTATGGCAATGGTTGAGGAAAAATATGAAGTTGAATATTTTGAGCCGGATGAAGAACAATAAATATTGAGTTTTTTATGCGAAGGGCTAACCTTTGTGGTTGCACGAGCATAAAAGGCTCAAGTTAACAAAAAGATTTTGATTTCTGCGCATCTCGATAACCGCAGTTACAATAACCCGAACAACTCATTTTAAGGGATTTGTTCTCTGTATATGGGAATGCAGACCTCCCTATCAGGACGCTGGGAGCACAAAGTATACAGGACTTAACCCACCTGCGTAGGAAGCAGGTTATCTACTACTGCGGCGGATGTGCGGATATATTATTAAAAGCCCTCACCTTACGGTGAGAGCTTCTTTTTTTATGTATTATTCGCCTTTCATATCGAGGAGCTGCTGAGTTCCTTCGAATGCTGCTTTAGAAAGAGCAATACTGTCAAAGATTGCCGCTTCTATATCGTCGGGAGTACAGCCGAGCTCTTTGGTATCGTTAGTGGGGATAAAGAGATTCATTCCCATAATATCGGCAAGACCTACCGGGTCAATACCGCTTTCAATACCTCTGTCCTTATAATCCTTACGAAGAAGAAGTCCGAAAGCCTTGAAGGACCAATTTGGAATATCAACAATCTTTCTGTCCTCAATACCGTCCATAGCTCTGTAAACTATCTTAAGGAACTGACGCCATGTAAGGTTATAGCAGGAAATTCCGTATGCTCTTGCACCTTTAACCTGCTCTGCGGCGCCAACGATAGCCTCGCCTACCTGACGAACTGTAAGCATTGCTGTACCGCCTGCAGGATAGAAGGTAGCAGGCATTTTCTCAAAGCGCTGAAGCTGTTCAATAAGGATAACCCAAACGGGCTTTCTGCCGGGCTGAGTACCGAAGATATAGGGAAGTTCAAGAACTGCAACGCCCATATCGTCGTCAGCATATTTGAAAGCAACCTCTTCCTGATCAATTCTTGAACGGATGTAGGGGTGCTTTTCCGTAAGTCTCATATCCGGTCTTTCCTTAGCAAGCCAAGCAAAATATGAGCCGAGAACTACGCATCTCTTAACGCCGCATTTTTTAGCAACCTTAAGGCATCTGTCTACCGGGTCAATATTATACTTTTTATAAGCGTCATAAACAGGCGCGGGAAATTCAACGCGCTCATCTACGCCTGCAGCGTAAACAAAAGCGTCAACGCCTGTCATAGCCTTTTCAAGCTCCTCGTCGCTGAGCTCAAGGAAGTTACCAAAGGAAATTTCCATCTCCTCGGGAATCGGAGCTCCTTCGGGAAGCGGAGGAAGCGCAATAGTTTTAACGCTGTGTCCTCTGTCAATGAAAATTTGTGCTGCTGCTGAGCCTAAAAGTCCTGTACCGCCAAAGATTAGAACATTCATAAATATACCTCCATAATTTGACATTATTGTCAAAATTAATTATATCACTTAATTCAGGTATCGTCAACCTATATCATATGGATTTTGTTTTCTATATCATCGTGGGAATCAAGCTTATATTTTTTATCGCGGCGCTTTTTGAAGAATTCAACCGCTACCCTGTCAAACTGCGCATAAGAAAGCACATCCTCATCGCTCGGTTCATATTCAAGAATATCCTTCTTAAAGCCCTCAAGCGTATCGCTGAGTAAATCAGCAGGTCTGCAGGTTATAACCTCATCATCGCCAACAATTTTTTTAACGAATACAGGGTCAATCTCACAAGGTGTTTTGCCGTACTTCCCTGCAATCATATCCTTGAACTCCTTAGTAACCATCTTATATCTTTCACCAGTTATAATATTGAAAACAGCCTGAGTTCCAACAATCTGCGAGGTAGGCGTAACGAGAGGCGGATAGCCTGCGTCCTCACGGACTCTCGGCACCTCTTCAAGCACCTCTTCAAGCTTATCCTCTTTGCCTGCCTGCTTAAGCTGATTATTGAGATTGGAAAGCATACCGCCGGGAACTTGATACAGAAGAGTATTTGCGTTAACTCCGAGCATTTTTGGGTCAAGCAGACCGCTTTCAATATATTTCTCACGCAGCTTTTCAAAGAAATCACGGATTTCGGAAAGCTTTTTTAAATCAAGCCCCGTATCATATTCCGTTCCCTGAAGTGCAGCCACCATTGATTCCGTAGCGGGATGCGACGTTCCGAGTGCAAGCGGAGACATTGCCGTATCAATTATATCTACGCCCGCTTCAATTCCTTTAAGGTGAACCATTGACGCGAGCCCCGACGTATAGTGTGAATGAAGCTGAACGGGAATACTTACGCTTTCTTTAAGCGACTTAATCAGACTATACGTTCTGTACGGAGTCAAAAGCCCCGACATATCCTTTAAACAGATAGACGCAGCGCCCGCACTTTCAAGCTGCTTAGCATAATTACAATAGTATTCATCAGTAAAAACGGGACCGGTTGTATATGAAATAGCCGCCTGAACGTGACCGCCGTATTTATTGGCGGCGTTTATTGCGGTTTCAAGATTTCTGACGTCGTTAAGTGCATCAAAAATTCTGAGAATATCAATTCCGTTATCAATGCTTTTCTTAACAAAGTAATCAACGACTTCATCGCTGTAATGCCTGTATCCGAGCATATTCTGGCCTCTGAACAACATCTGAAGCTTTGTTTTCGGGCATTTTTCTCTTATAATTCTGAGCCTCTCCCACGGGTCCTCATTAAGAAATCTTAGGCAGGAATCAAAGGTTGCACCGCCCCAGCACTCAAGAGAATGAAAGCCGATGTTATCAAGAGCGGGAAGAATATCAATAAACTCATCAGTTCTCATTCGAGTTGCAATCAACGACTGATGAGCGTCACGAAGTATAGTTTCAGTAATTTTTATTGCCATATTAACCACCGATTAATTAAGAGTAATTAGTACCTGACCCGCTTCAACGGAATCGCCTTTTTTAACGTTTACAGAAGCAATAACGCCATCACCGGGAGAAACAATTTCATTTTCCATTTTCATAGCTTCAAGAATAACAAGAGCTTCGCCCGATTTAACCTTCTGGCCAACAGCTGCGTTTACCTTGAGAATATTTCCGGGCATTGGTGCTTCAACAGTAACGTTGCCCTGGGCTGCAGGTGACGAAGGTGCGGGAGCGCTTGGCTGAGGAGCAGCCGCTGCGGGAGCGCCCTGAGCAGCAACCTCCCCTGCCTCCTCTACAGTTACGTTATACGATACTCCGTTTACGGTAATCTTATAGTTTTTCATATATTAATCCTCCGAATTATTTAACTGTATGTTTTCTCGGTATAGTAGTTTCACGCTTTGAAGAAAGCATTTTAAGCGAGGTAATAAGAGTTTTTCTTAACTCACTGATTTCAACAACGCTGTCTACGGCTCTCGCTTCTGCCGCTTTTACGGCGGACAGATTATTTTCAGCATACTCTTTTTCAAGAGCGGTTCTGTCTTTGCCCTTTGCAAGCTCATCGCTGAGCATAAATGCAACAGCGGAAGGAACGGACATCGGTGATATAACAGCTCCGTTTACCGCAACTGTTAAATCAGCGGCTGCACCCTTTCCTGCAAGTAAAACATAAGCGCCGCCGATACAGCTTTTTGTAATAACGCTTATTTTCACCGTTGTAGAATTAGCATATGCTGAGGAGAGCTTTGTAAGCGCAGTAAGAAGAGCCGAGTTTTCTTCCTCCGCAAAGCCGCTGCTGTCTGCAACAGTAATTACAGGAAGATTATAAGCGTTACAGAGTTTTATAATCTGTTCTGCTTTATAGGCGCCTTTTATAGTTATAGCGTTTGATTTAAAGTCGATAATTCCTACCGGAAGTCCGCCGATAGTTGCGAGCCCTGTTTTTAATGACGGCTCATATTCAGCCTTAAACTCGACAAGAGAGCCCTCGTCCTCTATGCTTTCACCGTCTGCATATTCGTAAGTTTCTGTTAAGGAAAGATTATTTCTCGGAAGAAGCGGCAGAATTGCTTTCACACATTCAGCCGCGGAAAAAACATCCTCACAAATTATATCCGCAACGCCTTTTTCAGCAGAATTCTCAGTTTTATATTCACCGCCCGAAACGAGATAATAATCTGCTCCTTTAACTCCGATAACAACATCGGCTGTATTACTCATAACCGCTGCAACGCCGAGACATTCGCCGCAAACTACGGCTATCTGAGGAACAACGCCCGAAACGGAAAAGGCTTTATTTAGCATTTCACCGTACTCATTAAGCGCTTCAAAGCCCTCGTTAAGATTTACTCCCGGTGAAG
Source organism: Ruminococcaceae bacterium UBA3751 (assembly GCA_002371215.1). GTDB lineage: Bacteria > Bacillota > Clostridia > Oscillospirales > Acutalibacteraceae > Eubacterium_R. Next base: position 25,360 of record DFGL01000086.1, read on the forward strand.
AATAAAACCCGATAACGGGAGAACCCGTTTTTGCCGCAAGTTCATATGTTTCAATAATTTTTTTGCAGTTTTTAACATTAAAAGCGGCATTATCAATATAAAAAGCATATGCGTTAACGCTTCCTATATCGCCGTTAGCACAAATAACCTCACCGTTATTGACAAGGGTATTAAGCTCTGAATATTCGCCGTTATTAAAAAGTTTTGATAAAACATCAGAAGGACTGTTCATAGGAATCTCCTTTCAAATATCTATAGAGATTTTAACACTAAAGTTGACTAATATCAACTAATATTTAATATAAATTAACATTTTATTAAAGTATTACATTAAAATTAACTATATCATAATAAATTGACAATAAACTTTAATAGTTTTATTATACAGACAGGAGGTTTGATTATGGAGAACAACAGGCTTTTACTTATCATCAATCCCGTATCGGGCAAGAATAAGGCTAAGGAATATGCAAACGGGATTATAGAGAGATTTGAAAATGCGGGCTACGAAGTAAATACTATATTCACTCTTAAAGAAAAGAACGCTTACAAGATAGTAATTGAATCGGGTCACAATGCTGATATTATTGTTTGCGTTGGCGGCGACGGAACACTTAAGGAAACCGTCGGCGGTGTTATGGATTCGGGAATTAACAAGCCGATAGGATATATTCCGATGGGCTCCACGAACGATTTTGCACGTTCGGTTGGTATTCCGAGGGATGACGTTTTTGCCGCGGTTGACAACATTATCGAAGGTAAGCCCTACCCTGTTGATATAGGAAGATTTGAAAATGAAAAATTCATATACGTTGCGGCATTCGGAAATTTCACGGCAATTTCATATAACACGAGCCAGAAACTGAAAAATGCGTTAGGTCATTCAGCTTATTACATCCCCGCGGTTAAGGACTTTTTCAGAATGAAGCCGTACCACGCAAAAATCGTTGCTGACGACGAGGTATTTGAAGGCGATTATTTTTACGGCGCAACCTCAAACTCGTACAGCATAGGCGGAATGCCTGTACTTTATAATATTGGCGTTAAGTTTGATGACGGAATGCACGAGCTTGTGCTTATTAAAATGTTTAAAAATCCAAAGCAGATGGCTCAGATTATCAGCGCAATGCTCAGGCGCGACGCAAGGGATAACGATATGATTATCTACCGCCACGCAAAAACTATTAAGTTTGTATTTGATAAGCCGACTCCGTTCACTCTTGACGGAGAATTCGGCGGCGACAGGCTTGTTGCAAGCACCTCAACTCTCAAACACGCAGTAAAAATCATATTAAAAGAAGACTTCAATTTGCATAGTAAATAATGGACTCAATACAAATAGAAAGCGGGATGCCTGGCATCCCGCTTTGCATTTTTAAAATAATTTCTTCACTGTATTTTGCATCATATCGGCTATGGTGATAGATTGCGGACAATGGGATTCACAGCTTTTACAGTTAATGCAGGAGGAAGCGTTTATATCGATTTTTGAATATGCTTCCTTTGCTGCGTCGAGAGTTACTTCGCCGTTTTTATAGTCGTTATAAACAGAAAACACCGTACTGATTTTAACCTCCTGAGGACAGTAATTAGCACAGTAATCACAGCCGGTACAAGGAATTACATCATTTTTATTCATAAGGCCTGCTGCGTTTGCACAAAGCTTAAGTTCCTTTTCGTTTAGCGGTTTAAAATCGGTGAGTGAATTGATGTTATCCCTCATCTGTTCGGGAGCGTTCATACCACTGAGTACGGTAAGCACGTTTTCATGGGTAGCCGCAAAGCGAATCGCCCATGAGGCGTAACTCTTACTACTGTCATAGTTATCAAAAAGTTCCTTAACGTTATTAGGCGGGTCGGCAAGCTTACCGCCGCGTACAGGCTCCATTATCACTACGGGAATTCCCGCGTCTGTAAGAATCTGATACTGCTCGTCAGCCCTCTGATTTTTCCAATCAAGGTAATTAAGCTGAATCTGAGCAAAATCCCATTTGTGAGCATTTACAATAGTTTTTAGTTCATCTATTGTTCCGTGGAAGGAAAATCCAAAATACTTAACCTTTCCTTCTTTTCTCTTTTGCTCAACAAAATCAACAGCTCCGAATTTTTCACACTTTGCCCACGCCTTGCCGTCAAGCGCATGGAGAAGATAAAAATCGAAATAATCAACGTCACAGCGTGAAAGCTGCTTATTGAAGATTTTTTCCATATCTTTCTTTGAAGCGCACATCCAGATAGGAAGCTTATCTGCAAGATAATAGCTGTCACGCGGATACTTTTTCAGCGCTGAGCCTATAAACTTTTCGCTCTTGCCTGCGTGATACATATAAGCGGTATCAAAATAATTAACTCCGCTTTCATAAGCCAAATCAACAAGCATCTGACCTTTAGCGTAATCAATCATAGGATTAGCTTCTCTTTTAATCGGAGTTTTAACGGGGAGCCGCATATTACCGAGGCCGAGACGTGATATCTCTATTCCATCCTTAAATTTTACTCTATCTATCATATTAACTTCCTCCTGATAACGATTATTACATATTATAGGTAAAAATTCAAGGGTGAACGTAATTATGTTCACCCTTAATAATTAATGTCTATTATTCCTTCGTCCAGGTTACGCCCTGAGGGGTATCCTTAAGTATAATTCCTCTTGATTTAAGGTCATCGCGGATTTTATCGGCAGTTGCCCAATCCTTATTTCTTCTTGCCTCCTGGCGCTGAGCGATAAGTTCCTCTATCTCTGAATCAAGGTCGTTAGACTTTCTGTTATAGAGAATTCCGAGAACGTCGCAAAGCTCGTCAAAAAGATTGGCAGCCGCTTCGCACACATTCTTAGAAACAGCTTTATCAAGGATTTTTGTATTAATATCCTTAACCAAATCAAAAATTGCGGCAAGACCGTCGGCAGTATTGAGGTCGTCGTCCATAGCGTCGATAAACTGCTGATGCCTTTTTTCTATCAATTCGAGTATCTCTTTATCGTCATCAAGTGCCGAGTCAGCGTTTTTAATTGCAAAATCAAGGCTCTCACGACAGGTATAGAGTCTTTCAAGAGCCGCCTTGCACTGCTCAATGATTTCAAGGTTGTAGTTGATTGGAGAGCGGTAATGTGAGGAAATAAGGAAATATCTTATTACCTCATAACCGTACACTTCCGCAATTTCGCGCACGGTTTTGAAATTACCGAGCGACTTTGACATCTTAACGTTATCAACGTTGATATAACCGTTATGCATCCAGTACTTTGCAAAAGGCGCGCCATTTGCTGCCTCAGACTGAGCAATTTCATTCTCGTGATGCGGGAATATTAAGTCCTGACCGCCGCAGTGAATATCAATAGTCTTTCCAAGGTATTTTCTGTTCATTGCAGAGCATTCAATATGCCAGCCCGGTCTGCCCTTGCCCCAGGGTGACTCCCAGTAAGGCTCGCCTTCCTTTGCAGCCTTCCAAAGTGCAAAATCAAGCGGATTTTCTTTTTTATCGCCAACGGCTATTCTTGCACCGCTCTGTAAATCGTCAATCGGCTGATGAGAAAGCTTGCCGTAGCCGTTAAACTTAAGCGCTCTGTAGTAAACGTCGCCGTCAACGGCATAAGCATAGCCTTTTTCTTCAAGCGTTTTAATTATATCAATGATTTCATCAATATTCTCAGTAGCCTTAGGATGAACGGTTGCATCCTTGAAATTCAGACCGTGAGCGTCCGTCCAGAATTCATTAATATACTTTTCGGATACCTGCTCAAAGGTCAGACCTTCTTCATTGGCTCTGTTGATAATTTTGTCGTCAACGTCGGTAAAATTCTGAACGAATTTAACGTTATAGCCCCTGTATTCCATATAGCGTCTTAAAACGTCAAAAACGCAGAGCGGACGTGCGTTACCGATATGAATATAATTATAAACCGTAGGTCCGCAGGCATAGATTTTAACCTCATTTTTGTCTACGGGTACAAATTCCTGTTTGCTTCTTGTTAAAGTATTGAATACTCTCATTTATTTTCCTCCAGCTTTTTTATTTTTTCCTCTAACTCGTTTATCTTTTCAGCGTTGGACATAATCGCCTGCATAACGGGGTCGGGAAGATGAATCTGGTCAAGGTCGTCAACGCGTTCTCCGTCAATACGAACAATTCTTCCGGGTATACCCACTACGGTACAGTTGGGGTCCACGTCCTTTACAACTACTGCTCCGGCTGCTACCTTTGCGTTTCGCCCTATTGTAATCGGACCGAGGACCTTTGCGCCCGAACCTACCATTACGCCGCTTTCAAGAGTCGGGTGGCGTTTTCCGGTATCTTTACCTGTTCCGCCGAGCGTTACGCCCTGATATATCATACAATCATCGCCGATTTCGCAGGTTTCACCAATAACGATACCGTGGCCGTGGTCAATGCAAACGCGTCTGCCGATTTTAGCTGCGGGATGGATTTCAATTCCCGTTTTATGTGCGCAGCGCTGACTTATTGCCCTTGCGATAAAAGGCATATTATGATTTAAAAACCACTGCGCTTTTTTATGGCTCCTTAAAGCTTTGAAGCCCGGATATAATAAAATAATTTCAAGGGGACTGCTTGCCGCAGGGTCGTGCTCAATAAAGCTCTGAACACTCTCTTTGTAATCCTTTAACCATCCTATAGTAATCACCTCATTAATAACAAAAACCTCTGCCGTTTACACGACAGAGGCAATAAATCTTACTGCGGTTCCACTCCGTTTTATACTTTAGCTGCCAGTACAGCCTATGCCTTTAACGGAGCAAACCGTCCCGAAATACTAAATTCCTTCGGGAAGCTCAAGGGTGCATTTCATCAGTCGGCTTATACGGAAATCACAGCTTACATCCGCTCTCTTAATAAACAGGCTCTGATTACTTCTCCCTGTCAATGCTTTTTTCTTATTACTTACATTATATACATTTTTTCTGAAATTGCAACAATTATTTTGTTTTTATAAGATGCCAGCCGTCCTTAAGATACTTGAGTCCGCTTACAAAGGTTACAACTCCCGTAATCCAGAATGCAACTGTACAGTAGATATACAAAAACTCCGGCGGATTGAAGCCTTTTGCCGTTATAATAATTTCTCCGTTTTTTTCAAGCACGGCAAGGATAAAGAAGGCAACGCCGGCTGTAATCATCTGTAAGAGCGTTTTCAGCTTGCCGAAAATATTTGCGGGAATAGTTTCGCCCTCAACGGAAGCCGCCATTCGTACGCCCGCAACAAGGAATTCGCGTACCATCATAAGCATAATAACAAGTTCCGTGTGCCATCCGAGATTTATCAAAATCAGAAATGCTGCAAGCATAAAGGCTTTATCGGCAAGAGGGTCAAACAGCTTTCCGAAATCCGTTACAAGATTGTGCTTTCTCGCGATAGTTCCGTCAAGCTTATCGCTGATACAGCCTATAAGGTAAACCACAAAAGTTATAATCCAGTGGTAACGCACCTGAATAAGAGCAGCAAGAAACAAAATGGGAATACAAACAAATCTGAAAATTGTAATTTTATTAGGAAGATTCATTAAACAGTTTCTCCAATCAAATCATATCCGTCGTAATCGGTTATTTTAACGTTCACGAATTCACCGACGTTACAGGGCTTATCCGAAGTGAATATAATACCGCTGTCAATCTCGGGAGAATCAAGGTAGGAACGCCCCGTATACTTTTCGCCGTCAAAACCGTCAATAATCGTTTTATAGATTTTTCCTATACGCGAACGGTTACTTTCCTCGGTAATTCCGTACTGAATATCCATAAGGATTTCTTCTCTGCGACGTTTTATATCCTCATCAACCTGATTTTCCATATCATAAGCGGGGGTGTCCTCCTCGGGCGAGAAGGTAAAGCAGCCCATTTTATCAAACTTAGCCGTCTTTACAAAATTGCAAAGGGTTTCAAACTGACTGTCAGTTTCTCCTGGGAAGCCTACCATAAAGGTAGTTCTGAACGCGATATCGGGAATCTTTGCACGCATTTTATTAAGAAGCAGTAAATAATCCTCGGCATCCCCTACTCTGTTCATAGCTTTAATAACGTCCTTGTCGCCGTGCTGTAGCGGAATATCAATATAATTACAGATTTTTTCTTCAGCGGCGATGGTATCAATAAGGCTGTCCGTAATCCTGTGGGGATAACAGTAAAACAGGCGTATCCATTCTATTCCGTCAATTTTTACAAGCTCCTTAAGCAGAGCATCAAGCTTATATTCTCCGTAAATATCGGCGCCGTACTTAGTTGTATCCTGAGCAACGAGAATGAGCTCCTTAACTCCGCGTTTCGCAAGAGTTTCCGCCTCTTCTACTACAGATTCAAGTCTACGGCTTCTGAATTTACCGCGGATTGCAGGAATCGCACAGTAGGAACAACGGTTATCGCAGCCCTCGGCTATCTTTAAATAAGCCCAGTGTGAAGGTGTTGAAAGAATTCTTTCGCCATTAATAGGGAGATTACACTTATTCGGGAAAAAGCTCGTTTTAACGCCAACAAGCGCTTTTTCGCACACCTTTACTATATCGGCGTTTCCGCCAATACCGAGAACGGCGTCAACCTCAGGCATTTCCTTAAGAATCTCATCCTGATAGCGCTCTGCAAGGCAACCGGTTACAACGATAGAGGAAATAAGCCCAGCCGTTTTATACTCGGCAACCTCAAGGATAGTTTCAATCGCTTCCGTTTTAGCGGCTTCAATAAAGCCGCAGGTGTTAACAATCATCAGGTCGCTGTCTTCTATTCTGTTTACAATTTCAAAACCCGCCGCCGAAAGCTTTGCAAGCAGAGCTTCGCCGTCCACCTGGTTTTTCGGACAGCCGAGAGAAATCATTCCAACTTTAAACATACTATTCATTTTCCAATTCATAAAATGCTGCCTTAATATCTCCGTAATTAAAGCCCTTACGCATAAGCGCAGAGATAACTTTTTCCTTACCGTTTTCATTAAGGAGCTTTGCTCTGTACTTACCGCTGATTAAATCTTTAATATTAGCAACGCTGTCTATCTCGGTTTCCTCAAACACGTCGGCAATGATTTCGGAGGGCAATCCTCTTTTATACATTTCCTGCTTGATAAAAGAGATAGACATTTTTTTATTGTTAACGAGGTGATTCATAAGCGTTCGTGCGTATTTTTCATCGTCAAGATAGCCGTATTCAAGCATTTTTGCTATAGCTTTTTCGGCGCTTCTTTCATCAACTGTACGAAGCAGCTTATCTCTCAGTTCCTTAACGCTGTGGTCGCGCCTTGAAAGCAGGTCATAACATTTATTGACAGCCTTTTTATCGTTAATCTTTTCAACAAGCGCGTCCCACTCATCCTCGTCGATTTCCGTTCCGTCCTTAATGTAATGCTCAGCCCAGAAATCAATATCTGTTGTAATTTTATATTCTCCGTCAAGCAGAAGGTGTATTTTTTTACCTCTGCCCTTATTGTGTGAAATAACCATATGTACTATTTCGGGAGGGTAAAAACCCTCCCATAAAACTAATTATTCATCGTCATCGTCTATTGCAATATCAAGCTTTGCCTTTGCGGCAGCCCTTGTCTGAGCAATAGGCTTCTTTTCCTCGGGAATAGCAGCCTTCTGCGCTTCCCTCTTTTCTTCCGCTTCCTTATCAGCAGTTGACTTCATAGAAGCGATAACCTGCTTTTCGAGCTCAGACGCGAAGTCCTTATCGGTTTTGATTAAATCCTTAACCTTATCGCGTCCCTGAAAGCGCTGCTCACCGTATGAGAACCATGAGCCGCTCTTCTTGATTATGCCAAGATTAACTGCGAGGTCACAGATTTCGCCGTCGCGGTCAATACCCGTACCGTACATAATGTCAAACTCAGCCTGCTTAAACGGCGGAGCCACCTTATTTTTAACAATCTTAGCTCTTGTACGGGAGCCTATAAATTCATTACCGGGAGCCTTAATCTGCTCGATTCTGCGAACGTCAATACGCATAGAAGCATAGAACTTAAGAGCGCGTCCGCCGGTTGTTACCTCCGGATTACCGTAGATAACGCCAACCTTTTCACGAAGCTGGTTAATGAAGATAATTATACAATTAGATTTATTTATTGCGCCCGCGAGCTTCCTCAAAGCCTGAGACATAAGCCTTGCGTGAAGTCCAACGTGAGAATCGCCCATTTCACCGTCAATTTCTGACTTAGGAACAAGAGCTGCAACCGAGTCAACAACTATAATATCAACAGCGCCCGAACGAACAAGCGACTCTGTAATCTCAAGAGCCTGTTCGCCATCGTCAGGCTGAGATACAAGGAGCGAATCAACGTCAACGCCGAGATTTTCAGCATACACGGGGTCAAGAGCATGCTCAGCGTCAATAAATGCGGCAGTGCCGCCCGTTTTCTGCGCCTCTGCTACGCAATGAAGCGCAAGAGTGGTTTTACCCGATGATTCAGGTCCGTAAATCTCAACAATTCTTCCCTTCGGGAGTCCGCCGATACCCGTTGCAATATCAAGGGTAAGAGATCCTGTTGATATAGCATCAACCTTAAGGTGCTGGTTTGTACCCATCTGCATAATTGCACCGGCGCCGAATTTCTTTTCTATCTGCTTAATAGCCGATTCAAGCGCAGCCTGTTTATCATTAGCTGCTTTTTTGTCAAGTGCCATAATCTTTCCTCCGTATTATTCTAAAATTACTTGTTTATTATACTAAATATAGTGTACAAAATCAAGTTAATATACAAATTTGTCCTTTATTTTACACTTTATTAAAATAAATTAAAAAAACACTTGCATTTTTTGTTCGTTTGTGGTAATATTTATCCGTTCTAAATTTATAAGGAGGTGTTCGCAAATGGCTAAATGTGAATACTGTGGCAAGGATGTATCCTTCGGTATTAAGGTATCCCACTCACACAGAAGAAGCAACAGAACTTGGAAGCCGAATATTAAGAGAGTTAAGGCTATCGTAAACGGCTCTCCCAAGAGAGTTTATGTTTGCACAAGATGCCTTCGTTCAGGTAAGGTAGAAAGAGCGTAATTAATAAAAATTAAAGCCATCCGAAAGGATGGCTTGTTTTTTTATTCAATTAAAGCCATCCGAAAGGATGGCTTTTAAAAGTTAATTAATAAACATAAGCACTGTCAATAAAGATTTTATACGAATCAAACTTGATTTTATCATAGTTTGAAGAATTCTTGTCGTAAGGAACGTAGAAATTATCGATAGCAGAATCACCGGCATTTTTAGCTGATAAATATGTATAATCATAATCGATTATTTTTCCGTCAGCATCATAAAAAAGAATTGAAGCGCGTATAGTATCAAGGTTTACTTTGCCAATATTCTGATTTTCAACAAGAACGCTTGTACCTGACTCATTAACATTGTGATGTGTAATTGAAATGTTCTTAACGTACGTTTTCTTAGTGTAATAGCTTTCATCAACTGTAAGCTTGGTCTTATACGTTGCATAACCGTCAGTCGGTGAATATACGTGAAGAACGCAGGTACGACCCGCTTCAAAGCAATAGTTAGAATCGCCGTACGTATCTATAATATTGCCCTTAGCGTCATAAAATACTACGCTGAGGTGAACGCTTACTGCACGCTTATTGTTGTTTTTAAGAATTGCAACAACAGACTTCGAGTTTGTGCACTTATAATACGTTGCCTTAATGTTCTTTACAGTAATAGGCAACGGTTTAACAGTTACTTTACAGGTGTATTTTTTCTTTCCGACCTTTGCGGTAATTTTTGCCGTGCCTGCTTTTTTAGCAACAACTTTACCCTTTTTTACTGTAGCAATCTTCTTATTTGAGGAACTCCACTTAACCTTTTTCTTAGTTCCTTTTACCTTAAGCTTATACGAGTTACCCTCAATAAGAGTTAATTTTTTCTTGCTGATTTTAACCTTGCTCTTTGCCTCTGCAACGCTTACTATCGGAGCAACGGGAACGGTTGCCTCAATGAGCGGCGTAACGCTGAAAATTGTGAGCGCAGCAAGAAATACAGCTAATACTTTTTTGAAATTTTTCACAATAAAACAACTCCTTCAATTTGATAAGTCCATTATATACCTGCAATATAAATATGTCAATCCGTAAAATTACTTCTTCCCTTCACCGCGCTCTCTGATTATAAAGCGAACGGGCGTTCCGTCAAGACCGAATATTTCTCTAAGTTGGTTTTCAAGATACCGCTGATATGAAAAATGGAACAAATCCGCACGGTTAACGAAGAAAACGAACGTAGGCGGTCTTGTTGAGGCCTGAGTCATATAGAATATCTTAAGGCGCTTACCCTTATCAGAGGGCGGTTGAACCCTTGCCGTAGCTGAAGCAAGGACCTCGTTGAGCTTACCCGTTGAGATACGCATTGAGTTCTGGGAATGAACGAATACAATCATCTCATAAAGGCGGTCAATCCTCTGCCCCGTTTTAGCAGATATAAACATAATCGGGGCGTAGGAAATAAATGAAAAGTCAACAGCAAGCTTTTCTCTGAATTCCTTCATCGTATTACCGTCCTTTTCAACAGCGTCCCACTTATTAACGGCGATAATGCAAGCCTTACCCTGCTCCATAGCAATTCCCGCAACCTTTGAATCCTGCTCCGTAAAGCCTTCGGTAGCATCAATCATAATAACGCAGACATTAGCTCTTTCAACAGCCATTCTGGCGCGGATAATGCTGTACTTTTCGATATCGTCGTTGACTCTGCTTTTACGCCTTAATCCCGCAGTATCAATAAAATTGAACTTGCCGTAGTTATTCTCAATATAGGTATCGGTAGTATCCCGGGTTGTACCTGCAATATCGGATACAATAGCACGGTCAGCGCCGCTGATTTTATTTACGAGCGAGGATTTACCAACATTCGGCTTTCCGATAATAGCAACGTTAATTATTTCCTTGTCGTCCTCTTCATTTTCATCAATTTCAGGCAGGTATTTAATTACCTCGTCAAGCAAATCGCCCGTACCGTGTCCGTGTACAGAGGAAACTGCAATCGGGTCGCCTAAGCCGAGGTTGTAAAACTCATAAAATTCAGGCTCGGGAGCGCCGATTTTATCGCACTTATTTACGCAGAGAACAATCGGCTTATTGCTTTTAAGAAGCATTGCCGCAACTTCCTCGTCGCTGGCAACGATACCGCAACGGATATCAGTTACAAAAACTATAACGTCAGCTGTATCAATAGCCGTCTGTGCCTGTGCGCGCATCTGGGATAGGATAATATCGTTGCTGTACGGCTCTATACCGCCCGTATCGACAAGCAGAAAGCTTCTTCCGAGCCATTCGCAATCGCCGTAAATTCTGTCGCGCGTTACGCCCGGAGTATCGTCTACTATAGATAGTCTTGTACCTATTAACTTATTGAAAAGCGTTGATTTGCCGACATTTGGACGCCCGACTATTGCAACAACAGGTTTTGCCATCGTCTCACCTCACAAATACAATAATAAAGGCGGCATACTGCCGCCTGATACTCAAGACATATTAGTCCTTGCTTACGATTTCTCTGTCACCGTAATAACCGCAGTTTTTGCATACCTTATGAGGTACGGTATAACCGCCGCAGTTAGAGCACTTTACGAGTGTAGGAGCATCAAGCTTCCAAACGCTTGAACGTCTGCTGTTCTTCTTTGCTTTAGATGTTCTTCTTGCCGGTACTGCCATTTCATTTTCCTCCTTGATATAATAAAGGTTATTTATTCTTCATCAAGCAACTGCAAAAGCGCCGCCATTCTCGGGTCAACGTCCTTTTTGCAATCGCATTTTTCACGGTTTAGGTTTTTACCGCACTTCGGACAAAGTCCTTTGCAATCGTCACTGCAAAGCATTTTTTGCGGTAAGAAAAGCTGAATTTCCTGATACACGAATTCATCAACGTTAAACTCGTTATCGCTGCCCAAAATGATATAGTCCTCGTCGTCCTCTTCATTTTCAAGGCGGTTAACGACTATTCTGCTGACGTCAAAGGAATAATCCCTTTTGAATTCATCCGCGCATCTGTCACAAACTCCGCTGAAGGTGAAGCTGATATTCAACTCAAGGTTTACAATATCCGCTTTATTATACGCAGTTCCCTTTACCTTTACACCGTCTTTGAGTGGCTGATAGGCGCCGTATTCAAAATCGCCGAGATTCAGCAAATAATCAATATCAACTTTTTCTACGGACGAGTTGAATAAGTTAGTAAAATTGAGCTGCATATATACCACCTCATCATTGCACCTAAGTATTATATATATTAAATATAGTTTTGTCAAGAAAAAAATAAAAAATCCCGCGATAAACGCGGGATTGGTATTAAGTTATATTTCTTCGCAGTAATCAAATACCTCAACGGGTAAATCCTCTTTATCGCAGCTGAGAGTGAAGTAGAAATCTACGTCTGAGCTTTCGCTGAGATTTGAAAGCATATCAAAGAACTGAATAAGCTCTCCGTACTCTCTGCCTACAATTTTAAAGGTTGCGTCAACAAGAATATCGGTAACGTCATAATTACCTGCACATATACCTGCAATAAAGCCGTAAAAAGCCTTATGACCTTTGATGGCATATGTATCTGTTTCAAGAAGGCGAGCCTTTGAAGATACATCGTAAGTAAGCTTAGGTTCATTTTCTATACATACTACATTACCGTCTGAATTCTCAACGCAGGAATTCACAAAATCAATAAGTCTTTTAGTTTTTCCGTGGCCTTTATTGCCGATAATAACTTTTATCATTATAAAAATCCTCCAACTAAGGTATACTCAAAAGACATATGTCTTTACATTAGTTTATCATAAACCTAACTGTTTTTCAAGCCTTTCTTTTTCGTTTTCATAACCCGGCTTGCCGAGAAGAGCAAACATATTCTTCTTATAACTTTCAACTCCGGGTTGGTCAAACGGGTTAATTCCGAGAATATAGCCCGATACAGCGCATACCTTTTCAAAGAAGTAAATTAAATATCCTATATTGTATTCGTCAGCCTTTTCTGCCTCAATAACAAGGTTGCCGACTCCTCCCTCTGTGTGCGCCAAAAGGGTTCCGAGCCTTGCCTTTTCGTTAACGGAGCTCATCTTATCGCCTGCAAGGAAATTAAGCCCGTCAACATTTTCTTCATCAGCCTTAATAATATAATCGCTGTCTACCGAATTGAACTTTACAACAGTTTCAAACATTAAATCAGCGCCGCTCTCCTGGATAAACTGTCCGAGAGAATGAAGGTCTGTTGAAAATACACAAGAAACGGGAAACAGCCCTTTACCGTTTTTACCCTCGCTTTCAGCGAAGAGCTGTTTAAGCCATTCATTAAACATAGCCATTGAAGGCTCATAAGATACAAAGCACTCAAGCCTCTTGCCCTTTTCATAAAGGCAATTTCTTAATGCTGCGTATTTAAGAACGTCGTTACAGTTGAAACATTCGCCGTTATAATCTTTCATAGCGTCAGCCGCACCCTTCATAAGAAGGTCAATATCAATTCCTGCTACGGCAATCGGAAGAAGCCCTACGGCTGTTAAAACGGAATATCTTCCGCCTACATCATCGGGAACGACGAAGGTTTTATAGCCCTCTTTATCTGCGAGCGCTTTAAGAGTACCCTTTGATTTATCGGTTGTACAGAATATACGCTTTGCAGCCTCTTCATTGCTGTACTTTGAATAAACAAGCTCTCTGAATACTCTGAATGCTATAGCGGGTTCGGTTGTTGTACCGCTCTTTGAAATAACGTTAACGCAAATATCCTTACCCTCGCAGAGACTTACGACCTCGTTAAGCGCTGCGGAGCTGATAGAGTTACCGATAAAATAAATCTGAGGCGTATCTTTACAAATCAGATTATAGTTGTTTGAGGTGCATGCCTCAATAACAGCTCTTGCGCCGAGATATGAGCCGCCGATACCGATAACGATTAATACGTCGGCGTTATTCTTTATATACTCAGCGGATTTCTTGATTTCGCTGAATTCTTCCTTGTCATAATCCTCAGGAAGAGTAACCCAGCCGAGATAGTCGTTACCCAAACCTGATTTATTGTTAAGGGTTTCAAGGGCGTCCTTTGCTCTCTGCTCCATTGCCGCTAAATCGGAAGCAGAAACAACGCCTTCAACATATTTAGAGTTAAACTTTAATGACATATTTTAACCTCTTTTAATTAATTTATAATTTAATGTGCTAAATTATACAACAAAACGACAAAAAAATCAATATATATTTAAAGATTATTGATAACTATACAAAATATGTCATTTACAGTAACGGTTTTTACATCCTTTTTTGCAACCAATTTAATACTTCCGAGTTCTTTTCCATTGTTTTCTATTACGATTTCGCCGAGACTGTCTCCTTTTTTAACAGGAGCATTAACAGAGTTTACAAGCTTATACTTATAGGATAGCTCCCCTGCTCCTTTTTTAATCATAACCTTACTGTTTTCTGACAGTGCGGGAGTGATTTCTTTTACAATTCCGTTTTTAACTTTTACAGGCTTAATTTTAGATTTATCAATCTTGGGCTCAATAAGCTCATAACTTGCAAAACCCCATTCAAGAAGATTTGCAGCCGTGTCAAAACGTTTTTCACTCGTATCAGAGCCTAAAACAACTGCGACAAGGTTTATTCCATCACGCCTTGCGGTTGCAGATATGCAAAAGCCTGCATTAGATGTTGTTCCCGTTTTTAGCCCCGTTATTCCGTTGAAGGTATTGACAAGCTTATTTGTGTTATTAAGTTCCGTTTTTCCGTTTCTGAGGCTGTCAAGCCAGATTGACGTGTACTTTTCAATTCTCTTGTGCTTCATAACCTCTCTTGTCATCAAAGCAATGTCGTAAGCGCAGGAATAATGGTTTGTAACGGTATCGTCAAGACCGTTGCAGTTTTCAAAATTAGTATTTTGGCATCCGAGTTCCTTGGCTCTTTCATTCATCATACTGACAAAAGATGAGGTTGAGCCGCCGATATATTCTGCAAGTGCCGTGCAGGCGTCGTTTGCACTCGCAACAACAACGGCTTTAAACAACTCCTCAACTGTCATCTGTTCACCCTGTTCAAGCCATATCTGGGACCCGCCCATTTTTACTGCCTCTGCGCTTGCGCTTACTTTATCGGTCATTTTTATCTTTCCGCTGTCAACGGCTTCCAGCACAAGAAGAATTGTCATTACTTTAGTTACTGACGCAGGCGAAAGATGCGCGTTTTCATTCTCCTTATACAGCACCTCACCGTTATCAAGACACATCAGAACGACTGATTTTGCCTCTACGAAATCAAGCTTTTCTGCACCGCATGATACAATAGGAAAACTCAATATAACTGTTAAACAAAGTAAAATGCTAATAATTTTTTTCATAATCATCACCACTTATTAATATTCAATTTATATTGTATTAATGCAATTAATTTGCTATAATAAGCTAAATTACACGAAAGGAAGATAAAATGAAGGCTGCTATTTACACCCTTGGCTGCAAAGTTAACCAATATGAAAGCGAATATATGGCTGAGCTTCTGAAAAAAGCAGGCTTTGAAATTGTAAATCCCGATGAAAATGCGGATTATTACATAATTAATTCCTGCACTGTAACAGCAACCGCTGACAGAAAGACAAGACAAAACGTTCGCAAATTCAAACGCAATAACCCGGATTCAACAGTTATCCTTACCGGCTGTATGCCCCAGGCTTTTCCTGATGCGGCAAAGGAGCTCAAGGAAGCGGATATAGTTATAAGCAACAAGAGCAACAGCGATATTCTCTCATTCATTAACGAGCATAAAAGCAGCAACAAAAGAATTTTAAAAATCGACTTCCATAAAACCGGAGACAAATTCTCCGACTGTTCCATTAACGCATTTAACGAGAGAATAAGAGCTTTTGTAAAAATTGAGGACGGATGCGACAGATTCTGTTCATACTGCATTATTCCGCAGGCTCGCGGGCGCGTTCGTTCAAAATCTTTGGAAGCACTCAGGAATGAAATAGATTCTCTTGCAAACGGCGGAATCAAGGAAATTGTTCTTGTGGGAATAAACCTTTCCGCATACGGCAAGGGCGAGGATTTTGATATAACGGACGCCGTAAGAATATGTTCTGAAAACGACAAAATTAGGAGGGTTCGCCTTGGTTCGCTTGAGCCTGACCATATCACCGACGAGGTTATAAGAAAGCTGGCGCAATACGATAAGCTCTGCCCGCAGTTTCATATTTCATTGCAAAGCGGCTGCGATAAAACTCTTAAGAATATGAACAGGCACTACAGTGCTGAGGAATACCGGGCGCTTTGCAACAGTTTAAGAGAAGCCTTTTTTGAATGTACTCTTACAACCGACGTAATGACGGGTTTTCACGAAGAAACCGACGAGGATTTCAACGATTCTCTCGAATTCGTTAAAAGCATCGGCTTTGAAAAGGTACACGTTTTCCCCTATTCTCAACGAAATGGCACCGCTGCTTCAAAACGAGGCGACAGTGTTTCAAAAGCAGAAAAAGAGCGCAGAGCCGCTGTAATGATTAAAGAAACCGCTAAAATCCGAACCGCCTTTATGAACGGTCAAATCGGCAAAAGGGTTACCGTTCTTTTTGAAAGTTCCGATGGTAATACTTATCAGGGATACACAAGGAACTATATTCCCGTTCGCTGCAACTTTGAAAACGACGTTATCGGAAAAGAGCTTGAGGTAACAATCAATTCTTACGATGAGGCTGAGGATTGCTGCTTTGCATCGCTTTAAGCATATTGTTTACCTCCCCTTCTTTGTCCTTATCAAAAATTGATGAAAAAGAAAAGATATAGAAGCCTTTTATATTTTCAAGTTTGGAGAGATAGGTTATCTGACGGGCAATAATATTATTGTTGTTTATAAATTCATTGATAATTCTTTCATCCTCTTTTGCGGCATATTTATCGGCTTTACCGCTTTTATACAGAGGTAAGCCGATATAAATATCACACTTGGAAATATACATCCATTTTTTTACCGTAAACATAAACGGCTGATAAACGTTCAGGAAGCCGAAATAAACCTGGGGACAGATATAATCAATATACCCCTTATGACTCACCCATTTTTCAACGTCGGCATAAAGCTCGTTTTTATTACGCTTCATATCCGAAGCGGGACTTATTCCGAATTTAACCTTCTTATTGCACTTTTTAACGGCTTTATAAACGCTTTTTACCATATTGTTTATATTTTCACGGCGCCAGCTTGAAAGAGCGAGTTTACCGCCTTTATTCTTATATTTCTTATATTCCGCTTTATCTATGTCCTTTTTAACGGTGGGATAAAAATAATCGTCAAAATGAACGGCTGATAAGTTATAGTTTTCAACTATTTCCTTAACGCCGTTAACAATAAGCTTTGTTACGTCGTTACTTGCGGGATTAAAATAAACGCCCTTTTCGTTAACGTAAACATTGCTTTTTTTCTTTTCAGAGCCAAGCCATTTTAAAGCAATACTGCTTTTATTCAGTTTTTTAATATCGCTTGTATTTTGAATACGGTAAGGATTTATCCACGCTTCAACGTTAAGCCCGTTTTTCTTTGCGGCATTGCATATTATTTTAAAAACATCGAATTTAAGAGAGCCGTTATCGGAGAGACAGTATGGGCTCGGCGGAAAATATTTTGACGGATATATAGCGTCGGCAAAAGCTCTTACCTGAACGGTTACGGTATTAAATCCCATATTTTTAAGTTTACCGAATTTTTCATTTATTCTACTTGAAAACTGCATTTCATCGCAACCGCTAAGCAAATCCTGAATTTCAAAATATGCGAGCCATACGGATTTTATATATCCGTAATCATCATTGGAGTTTTCGCCCGTTGATTCCGTGATTTCCGACTTAACCGCTTTGGATTTCTCCTCGGGATACATATTAAAAGTACAGCCCGTAAGAAATATTAAACACAAAAATATTACAATTATTCTTTTCACACTTGAACACTTCTCAAATTTATGTTAAATTAACTATGGTGATATTATGGAATACAGATTAGGAAACAATAAAAAAATCAAATCAGTAGGAGAAACTACAGAGTTAACCTGTCCCACCTGCGGAAAGAAGGTTAATATGTCTGTCTTTTCCAACGGTGAGCTCAGGCTCTCAGCAGAATTTCCGATTGTATCCTCGGGTACGGTATATTTTCTTATATGCCCCTCCTGCAGCTCAGTTTACGGAGTTGATGAAGACAAGGGAAACACTTTTAAAAAGGGCGAAAAGCTCGCTATAGGAGATTATGATTTAAAGGAGCTTAAGGCTTTTGAGGTTTAGTTACATACTCGTTTATTTTGCAGTTATTAATCTGATTGGCTGCATATTGAACATAGCTGATAAAAGCAGAGCAAAAAGGCAGGCATGGAGAATCAGGGAGAGTACGCTATGGATAACGGCGGCTCTCGGAGGTGCAACGCTTTCATTCATAACGATGAAGGCAATACGCCATAAAACGAAGCATAAATCCTTTATGATAATAATGCCGATGCTTGCAGGAGTGCAGATTTCTGCGCTTATATATATTTATATAAAATACTTTATGGGCGGATAATCCGCCCATATTTTTTTACAGTATTATACAGATTAATCCGCTGCAACCCTCGTTAATTACCCTTTCAATTGTTTCCCTGAATTTATCTCTTGCGTCCTCGGGCATACGGTACAGCTTATTATTAAGCCCTTCGTTCACAAGCGAATGAAGCGATTTACCGAATATGTTTGTATCCCATATCTCATTGGGATTATTCTCAAATTCCTTAAGCAGATACATAACGAGCTCCTCGCTCTGCGTTTCGCTGCCGACAATCGGTGCAACCTCCGTATACGTATTGCATTTTATCATATGTATTGAAGGTGCGTGTGCTTTCAGTCTTACGCCGTACTTCCCCCCTTGCTTCATAATTTCCGGCTCTTCGAGAGAAAGCTCTTCAAGCGACGGCATAACGATTCCGTAGCCGGTGCTTTCCACCTGCTTCAGCGCTTCTGCAATACGCTGATACTTTGCCTTGACCTCAGCAAGTTTAGTGATTTCTTTAAGTAAGCTTTCATCGTCCGTAATATCGCTTTCACATTTATCGGATAAAATTGAATAGAAATATGAATTATCCAAATCGACGCTTATCTTAACCTTACCGCAGGACAAATCAGTATCGGTTATTCTTGCGTTCATTATCATATCGTTTTCCGAAATTCTTTCCACAAATCCGTTAACAGAGCTAACGGTGTTAACAGATAGGCTATTGCTTTTAACGCTGTCTGTAACCGCCCTTCTCAGCTCATCATCCGTATCAAGGGCGTTAAACCATCTTGGAAGGTCAATACCGATAGCTGTAACAGGAAACTCATAAAGTATGTTAACAAGTATATCCTTTATTTCATTTTCACTGAGTTCAAGACAGTTTACTGGAATGACGGGAACGCCGTATTTTTCGGTTAGCGATTCAGCGAGCGAAACAGTCTGAGGCGCCTTAGGCTCAGCGGAATTGAGCAAGACAACAAATGGCTTGTTTATTGCTTTAAGCTCGTCGATTACTCTTTCCTCCGCCTCCTCGTATTCATCGCGCGGAATTGAGGTTACGGTGCCGTCGGTAGTAACAACAAGACCTATTGTAGAATGTTCCTCGATAACCTTTTTAGTGCCTATTTCAGCCGCCATATTAAACGGTATTTCTACCTCATACCACGGAGTCATAACCATTCTCGGCTGGCTTTCCTCTATATAACCTTCGCTGCTTGGAACGATATAACCTACACAGTCAATCATTCTGACTTTAAGGCGAATACCGTCCTCCATATTCAGCTCAATTGCGTTTTCGGGAATAAACTTAGGCTCGGTTGTCATAATAGTTCTTCCCGCAGCAGATTGCGGAAGCTCGTCTTTTGCGCGCTCTTTTTGAAAATCATCGCTTATATTCGGTATAACGAGCGTATCCATAAACCTTTTAATAAGCGTTGATTTACCTGACCTTACGGGGCCGACAACGCCGATATAAATATCTCCCTGAGTTCTTTCGGAGATATCAGAGTAAATGCTTTTATTCATAATTATACCTCCTTAGACTCTCGGAATTATTAAAACCTTGTCAGCGTCAAGCTTATCGCTATTAAGTGAGTTTTCGTTAATTATCATATCAATATCGGAAGAAAAGCTTTTTGCAATATCCCAAACGCTTTCATTGGCTTTAGCGAAATATACCGTCATAGTTGAAGTTTCCTTTTTTTCATCTGTTGCAACAATATCGCTGAGAATATTTACCGTTTTGTTGTTAAAGGTATAAATATCCGTTTTCATATTAACGCGTATATCCATTGCGTTTCTGTCTGTTAGAGTATAGTCATATGAGTTTATACTGAACGCACAAAGTCCGTCGTTTCCGCTATTAACAGGCATTGAGAATTCATCGCCTGACGCAACGCTGACAAGCTCGCCGCTCTCGCTGAGACAAAGAGCATTTATAATAAGCTTTGACAAGAGCTTACCGTTTTTTAAAGAAGGTTCTGAGCATACTAACGATAATTCAAGCACGGTGCTCACATCGTCCGGAAGCGCTACTGATGCGTTAACTATTTTGTTTTCACTTATAACTCCCGCAGCCTCACTGATTTTATACTCGCTAAAAGAATTATCAGTTACAGCGCCCGGAATATACCCGTCAGTAATATACTGCTGCTCATATTCTCTAATAAACACTGTTCTTACGGACAATTCGCCGAAAATATCCACCGTATTAACCTTGTCACTGCCGGACGCCTTGCCTTTTACAAACATACTTCCTACGGAAATATTACTTAGGGAAATATCGTCCTCATTAATACCGAGGCAATCTATTATCTTTGAAGTATTAAACGAGTATTGCAGCTTTTCAACGTTTTCCTCGCTGTTATCGGCTGTATAGAGTATATTAACCGTAACGCTTGCCTTTATAAGAGCTTTATCCTTGATAATTTTTATTTCCGATAAAGACGCAAATGCGCTCCAGCTGATAATCCTGTTAATAGCCTCATTAGACGACGTAAGCGAGAATTCTTCATCAAATTCAATCCTTGAAATATCAGAAGATATTACGTCGGCAATTTTAAAATTCTGATACCTAAGCTTTGAATTTTCACAGGAGCATACCTGAGGACATTTTATTTTATCGTAAATGCTGAGGAATATGACGCCGGAGTTATGAACGTCTATTCTTCTTTGATTTATAACTCTGAAATTAGTGTATTTATCATATATATCAACACAAACAAAGGCTGAATCTCCGATTTCATCAACAGAAACGGTTTTGCTGAAATCCTCCTCAAAGTCCGCATAACACAGCTTGGAATTTTCATTATAATAAGTAAGGCATATTTCAAGCTTACCGAATACCTTAATTTCGTTATAGCTGATATCTGTTGAGGTTATATAGCTTCTGCCTATGCATTTAACTACTCTGAAAATGTCGTCACAGTATGCAGGAAGCGTTTCCTGGTAATCAGCCTCAACCTCAACCGCCTTTGAAAAGACCTTATTGTTATGCTCAACGCATGAATAATCCTTTTGAATATCCATAGTTTTTTGCTCCTTTCGTATTCTATAAAAGATTATGCAAAAAATACGGATTATATAACATTAAATTCTTCATTTTCTTTAAACAAAGGTATTGACTTAATTAAATTTTAATGGTATTATATCAAAGCATAATTTATGCGGGCCATTAGCTCAGTTGGTCAGAGCAACCGGCTCATAACCGGTCGGTCCGGGGTTCGAGTCCCTGATGGCCCACCAGAAAAACCACTCTCACGGAGTGGTTTTTTATTTATCAGGGACGAGAAACGAAACACCGATTAGCCAGTCCGAAGGACGCAGCTCATCGGGAGAAACAGTCCGGGGGACTGTTTCGTTGTTGAGAAGAGAGTCCCTGATGGCCCACCAATAAAAACAATCACCTTTTATAGGTGGTTGTTTTTTATTCAATCAGGGACGAGAAACGAAACACCGATTAGCCAGTCCGAAGGACACAGCTCATCGGGAGAAACAGTTGACCCACCAAAAAAGAAAGCATCTGATGATGCTTTCTTTTTAATTTATATTGTTTAATTAGTCCATATGGGCAATAATTCTTTTGTTATCCCCTATTTCGTTCTCGGTATCCTCATGTCCGATATTGAGATATTCGGTTTCAAACATATTATTGAAATCGCTTTCTGAATATTCCTCACTGTCAAGTGTGTATTTATCCTCACGCGCGTCCAACTTATATGATTTTACAAAGCTTAAACCGTCTTTTGAATAAAGGTTGCTCTTTACAAACTCATATTCAAAATCGTAAACCTCGCTGATATAAGCTCTGCCGTCATCGTTTGAATAATAGATTGCTATATTTTTTGAAGTGTCGTAATCACCTGTTAATACGTTTCTGTCAGCTATTTTAACAGCCTCTCCGTTGCTGTAGGCAAATACGACATAATTGAAATTATCGCTTGTTTTCTTATTGTCGTTATAAACCATAAGAAGCTCATCCGTGCCGTCAGCGTCAAAATCAATAAGCCCTACATAGCTTACTCCGGTAACATAGGGAGAGGTTCTTTTAAAGGTTCCGTACTTCGCTTCGTATTCCTCAACCTTAGCATAAAAAGCGCTGCTTATACTGCTTGAGGATGAAGCTTTTGTTGTTTTTGAGACTTCTGTTGTTTCGTCATAAACGCGTTTTCCTGAATACTTAACATACGCATTCGGAAAGATTTCTTTAACAGCCGGAAGATTTGCTTTAGCAAGACTTTCTGAACTGTATCTTCCTGCAACGACAACATACCATAATTTATCATTAAAGTTTTCCCATTTGGAAGTTTTACAGTAAACTGCGTCAGTAAATCCAGCATTTTTCAGCTTTTCAATATCCCTTTTTGTTGCGTTCTTATCCTTATATGCCTCACAAAGAATACCGTAAAAAGCGTCGTTTTTGCCTTCAACGTCTGACTTTTTATCCACATTGGATTTTACCGGTTCTGTACTGCTTTCAGCCTTTGATGTATCGCCGATTTGAGAATAGCTCGAGCTTTCGCTCGCCCGTGTTAAAACAGGCTTATTATCAGGTCTTGCAAACAGTACAATAATTATAGCGATAACTGCAACAGCCAACAAAACTGAAAGAACAATTATTGCTGTTTTGAGACGGTTTTGTTCTTTATCGTTTTCTGCTTCGCCATTTTTTAAATCAGTATCAACCGGATTATTTTCCGTACTTACAGCACTGTTATCTTCAACGCCATTATTTAACTGAGTTCCGCAATTTTCACAAAAAGCGCTGTCTTCTGTATTAAAGAAGCCACAGTTAGGACATTTCATATAAATTACTCCTTACATAAACAGAATTGATGCTGCAATTATATACTGTGCCGCGTAATAAGTCAAGTGATTAGTAAAGTAATGAACGGGTCTGTCTTTGCCTTTTCCGAAGAACGTTCCCGAAAGTATAACGTCGGAAAGCGCAAACATAACAGCGCCGATAGCAAGCATAATATAACGCTTTTGAAAATGCGTAATTATCATTGCGGCAACACCTGTAGCAAGGGTCATCATAAGAAATATTGTATATATAAATACAATTGTTTTATAAGCGCCAAAATGAACTTTCATAATTTTAGCGGAAGCAATATTGCCGATACTGAAAAGAACGCAGAAGGCAATACAAGGAAGAAGAACCCAAGCCTTTTCCCACATCTTGCTCTGATAGATAATAGCGGCGATATAGAAAATATGACCTACAAGGAAAAACAAGAAGCCTGCATACAGATACTTGCTTTTATCCTTATCATATAACCCCTTTAAATCAAGCATAATATCGCCGCAAAGCCCAAGCGTTCCGCCGAAAATCAAAAGCGAGCCGTAGATATAAACGTCGGGGTTGCTGAGCAGCGCAAATACCGCAGTCAAGAGATAACAGCAGCTTGAAATTGTTTTTAACATTAGGTTTTTAATGCTGAAGCCTTTAGCTCTGTTTATACAGAATATAAGCGACATAATTGAACCTAAAATAAGTACAACATAATAAGGAATTCCTGCTTGTGATAACTGTTCCATAGTAACCTCCTAAAAAACACATAATTAATAAACATATGTCTAACATAATTATATCACAAGAAGCGGGATTTGTAAATAGTTTTAACCATTCACAAATCCCATACTTTTTATCAGGTTACTGTTTAGCTCTTATTGAAACAGTCATTTGGATAGATTAAAGCTTTTGAATACAGCTCGTTAATCACTTAGTTTTGACCTTCCTGGCAAAGCTCCACGCAGAATACACCTTGCTTCCGTTTACGTTTCTGTATGCGCGTACGCGAACATAGTATCTCTGTTTACGCTTCAGCTTTTTTACCGTTTTCCTGCTTCTTAATCTCCCCTTTACGGTAACAAGCCGGGACTTTTTGAAACCTTTTTTCTTTGAATACTGAATCTGGTAGCCGTCAGCCTTCTTTATTCTTTTCCACTTAACAACAAAGCCCTTGCGTTTTTTCTTAAGCGCTTTAATAGTCGTTCTTGCAACCTCAGTTACAAATGAGTATCTTCCGGATGTAGAAGAAGAGGCAGTGTTTTTTTTCTGAGAGTCAGACGAGGTACCTGAATCAGCGGTATTGCTTCCGCCGCTTACTGAGCCGCCCGAAGTAGAGGATTCTTCACCGTTTGCAGGCGCAACAATATTAAATCTGGCTGTTGTTGCAAAAATACAGTAATCGCCCAATCCCGTAACGGCAACTGTAGCCGTACCGATTTTAATATTATTCCTGTAAGTAGCCTTATAGTGTTTATCAGCCGTAAGGATAAATCCGTCCTGACACACTATAAGCGACGGTTTAAGCGCTCTTCCCGTGTACGTCTGGTCAGGAATCGGCGCAATTATAAACGACTGCTCCTTATAATTAATATTATTAGCCTTCGCATAGTTTATGGCGGGCGAATTCAGGGTTGAAATAATAGTAAGCTTAGGGCAGCCTTTGAAGGCGTTATGAGCTATGGTTTTAACCTCGGGTGAAATATATGCAGTTTCAAGGTTAGAACAGTTTTCAAATGCTG
Organism: Ruminococcaceae bacterium UBA3751; assembly: GCA_002371215.1. Taxonomy (GTDB): domain Bacteria; phylum Bacillota; class Clostridia; order Oscillospirales; family Acutalibacteraceae; genus Eubacterium_R. Next base: position 50,361 of record DFGL01000086.1, read on the forward strand.
CTTCCCTGATTTCTTCAATGGAAGAACCGATTACAACGCTTTCAACGGTTTCGTTGCCGCTGAATTCATGCTCTTCAATGTACGCTTCGCGCTCCTCTTTTGTAAAATAGAACTTTTTAAGATTAACGCAGCCGTAAAAAGTACCGCAGTTTTCCCTGCTATCAAATCTGACGCCTGTTAAATCAATACTTTCAAGTGAAATACAATTAGCAAACGCTAAAGATTTTAAATAACGCACATTATTAAGATAAACATCGCTAAGCTTTGAACAGTTTTCAAAAGCAGAATCAAGAATATTGCTTACAGTAGAAGGAAGATAAACACTTTCTATCTCAGTATTGGAAAAAGCATATCTGCCGATAGTTTCTATACCTTCACTAAAAGTTATGCTTTTAAGCGGTAAATCCTTGAATGCAGATGTAATTACTTTTATTCCTGAACCTATATGAACGCTCTCAATAAAAGAACCTTTAAAGGCATCGTTATTAAGCGAGTCCAACTCTCCGTTATCGGAAAAAATAATCTGTTTTATCTCACTATTATAAAAAGCATAATTATCAATTCTTGAAACTGATTTCGGTATTGTCAGCTTTTTAAGCCTGTTAACATTTCCGAAAGCCGCCTCGCGTATTCTTTTAACAGTTGAAGGAATAACAAATTCTTCATCAGCCTTATTTGCCGGATAGCAAATAAGCTCTGTTTTATCTTTATTATAAAGAACGCCGTCCTGAGAAGAAAAGAAAGGATTATTTTCGCTAACATTTATTTCTTCAATTTTATATCTGTTAGTTATTTCGGCTACTATGCAATAGTTATCTCGGATAAAGATTTTAGCTTTTCCAAGTGATTCATCAATGTTCCTTATTCCGGCGCCGAAGGTTATACTTTTTATACCATCGTGCAGATTGTCTTCTCTCAATACAAGTAGCGAGTCAGGCAATGTTATTGTATCAAATTGAGCTGAACCCATACATCTGTAACCGATATATATTAATCCTTCATTAAAGCTGATACCGTTATTAAATTGATTGCCTATTCCCGACTGGTCTTCAATAAATAAAAGCGATTCCGGGAATTCCTCTATACTTTCAATATTATCGCTAAGAACATATTTACCCAGATATTCAAGCTTAGAGGGCAAAACAAGCTTTTTGATTGATTTTTTATTGTTATAAGCAAATTTATTTATTCTTGTAACAGGCTTTCCGTTAACATAACTCGGCGTTACCAAATAATCTGCTTCGCTGCCGTTATATTTTGAAAGGACAACAAAACTATCATACTCAAAAAAAGTAAAATCACCTTCGGTTATTGTTCCTAAGTATTCGCTGTAACCGGTCTGTAATGCTTCCGGATTGCTGTTATTAAATACGTAAGAAAATGTTAAATCTGTGTCAACAAAATAATTATCGGTATGTACAGTTTCAAGAGATGTACAATTATTAAAAGAATTAGATTCAAGAAAATAAAAGTATTTTGGCAATAATACTGTTTTTAAAGAGGTACAGCCATCAAAAGTATTGCATTCAAGAAAACTGAAAAGCGTATCTTCTAAATTTATACTTTCAAGCTCGGTGCAGCTGCTAAAGCACCAGCAACCAATACTTGTTAAAACAGGACAAACAGAAAAATCAGCAGTCTTAATATTTGTTTTTTCAAATGCATATTCACTTATTGTTTGTAAAAGAGAGCCGTCCTGAATGCTAAAGCTTTCAAATTTACATCCTGAAAAAGCTTTCTCACCAATAAACACAACCGTATTGGGAAGCACGAAATCTCCAAATTCAACGGATGCAAATGCTCCTTCCTCTATTTCTAATAAACTGCAGTTTTTGTCATAATCAAGGTTATTAATTTTTGTTCCGTAAGCAAAAGCACCGCTTTTTATTGTTTTAAGAGAAGAGGCGATTTTTATTCGTTCAAAGTCCTTTTCAAGGAAGCAATTATTAAACAAGGACGTCACGGTATCAGGCATTTCAAAGTCACTATGTCCTTCACCGACAAAGTATATAACATCTTTATTTTTTGAATAGAGAACGTTCCCTTCCGAGCATAAGTATTCGGCGTCTTCATCAACAATTATGTTTTCAAGACCAACCGTATTAAAAAACGGCGGTTTTTTAAACCTTTCATATTCTTCCTCATAATCATTTCCGCTGACAGAAGAAGGATAAGCATATTCCATAGCGGAAACACGGGCATTTTTACCTATTTTCACAGTAGATAAGCTTGAGCTTTCAAAAGCTGAATAGCCAAGATATTTTAAACTGTCAGGCAAATCAACAGTACAATTGAAAACACAATTGTTAAAGGCGTTCTTATCAATGCCTTCAAGACCTTCCGACATACTTATTGAATTAATTGAACAGTTTTTAAAAGCGTTTTCACCTATATACTTTAAAGATGAAGGTAAGGTAATACTTAAGTTCTTCCTGCCTTCGGCAATTCTGTTAATATATACAATACCTTCCGAAACAATAATGTTCTTAATAGTATTTTTACCGAAAACATTACTGCTACTGCTGATACCAACAACCTTATTACCGTCAAGCATCGAAGGAATAACAACCGTTTCATAGCTCGAATCATTTATATATCTACTGATAGAAACAAATTGCTCATCATTCTCGGTATAAACTACATCATATTCCCAGTCACCGGAGCGTATAGCTGCATTTACGCTAATCGGAAAAGCGGTAAACGATAATAAGAGAACTAATATTATACTTATAATCTTTTTCATTTTAATCCTCCATTTCAAACGCTATACTGCTTGCACAGCCGCTATATGCAACTGTAACAATAAGCACCTTATTGCCGTTAAGGGTTTCTATTCTTTTATCAACAGCACATTCTTCAATCGGAATATTATGCTGCGTTCTGTCATTATAAACAGCTGTTACGCTTAGCTTACTTAAATCGACGTCGGATTCACTTTTAATTTTATTATTGCGCTCTTTAACAGTTAAATAGATAGAGCTTATACAGCTGTTAACAGTCTCTGTATTATCCGACATTACAAACAGGTCGCTAATAAAGTTTTCAAAAAAAACGCTAATCTGCAGTGCAAGCGCAGGCTTTGCAGTTATTGCAGCAGTTCCGGTAAGCAGCATTATTATAACTGCGGCGGCAGCACGCTTAAACTTTATTCTGCTACCAGAGGTGTTTTTATGGCAATAATGAAGGATAGAACGGTACGAATCAAGTTTTTTATACGCTTCATCGTTCCCCGGATTCTGAAAGCTGTCAAGGAGGTCAACGCATTCATCAATAAGGTCAGTATCTGCTTCATCGCCTTTTAGAAGCTCATTTTCAATTACTTTTGTTAAACAGTCGGATATTTCATTAATATATTCGGTTTCTGATAAAACATAGCTCAAAGTATTACAGTTAACTGTAATGTTCATTATTTACCCTCCTCTCTTGAATTCTTCAATAATAGGTTCTGCTAAATTTATGATTTTTGCACGCAGCCTCGAGGTACGTTTTGCAGCTGTGTTTGTGGAAATTCCGAATTCATTCCCAATTTCATTTAGTGACAGGCGGTCAACGTATTTCATATTATACAGCCTCTGTTCATTTTCGCTGAGATTTGCAATTAGTATATCTTTAATAACGTCATAATCCAAATCAGCAGCTTTTAAATCTTGTTCTATTGCAGGAATATCGGATATTTCTTCAAGCATAACGGTACGCTTTGCGTTCTTGGCAAACTCCTCCTCTGCTCTTTTACACATATTTAACGCAGTAGAATAAAGAAACGCTTTTTTGTTTTTAATATCAACGCCTGATAAAATCTTATTGTAAAATACAAGATAACTATTCTGTACGCAGTCTTCAACAGCGTTTAAATTATTTTTCAAATGAACAGAACAAAACTTGATTAACAAGCTATTATACTGTTCATAGGCGTCGGCAAGTATTTTATCTGCAAGACGTTTATCAACTGACATAAGCGTTCCTCCTTTCAGCGTTTTAGAAAAGCTCTTCATATATTAGTCAACGAATAACAAAAAAATGACAAAAAAACTTATATCCGCATGAGCGGTTCTCGTGCCAGCCCGCACCACAATTCCGAATTAGAATAGCCGTGCGCAGCACCCACTATTCTTCATTCTTCATTCATCATTCTTAATTAAAAAAACAGATTCCAAAGAATCTG
>DFGL01000029.1 GCA_002371215.1 Ruminococcaceae bacterium UBA3751
GTCAAATAACGGCTGACAAATGCAGGAGTGGCGGAATTGGCAGACGCGCAGGCTCCAGGTGCCTGTGGTCGCCAGATCGTGTGGGTTCAAGTCCCATCTCCTGCACCAAAAAGAGTTCAGACACCTTTAGGTGTTTGGGTTCTTTTCTTTATGATGGGACTTGAAACGAACTCCAAGAGCGGCGCAGAAAGTGCCGCGATTGGGAGAAAGCTCCGGTGGAGCTTTCGATAGTTGAGAAGAAAGTCCCATCTCTTTTTACATAATTGATATGGGTTCAAGTCAACGACCAACGGTGCCCAAAATTATTGCGCTCGCCCGATACGGCGGCTTATAATTTTGACCGTTCGGCAGTTCTTTTTGCTCCCTTCTTCTCGCACCGCGAGCGGTCGCAAACGAACCATCCCCTGCACCACCTAACTATCACTACTGTGATACAACGAAAACCCCTTGATTTCAAGGGGTTTTTACTTTATTGGCAGAAAAGCAAAAGGGCAATGTGGCAGGAAACAGCCATTTTGCCTTTTTTATATACTCCGTGCAAATCAACGGCTTTCAGTTTTCACGGAGTATAATGAGGAACAGAAAACGGGACTATTAAGTCGCAATCTTTGAGTCTTTCGCTTTCATATGCAAATTCTTGATACTCTCATCATGAGATTCAATTACGATGCGCATATTATTCGCATGAATCAAAAAAACAAAAACTTAATATTGAAAAGTCCGCATTTGTAGATTAATTTGACTTTTATTCCATTTATGGGTTTAATTATACCGTTGTTTGTCACGTCTTTTTACTCTGCATACTTTTCCTGCGTTTATACATGATTTTAAAAAAACACGGGAAAAAGTATACAGTTTTTGAGGGGAGTCACTGACCGGGGGGTATCATCACAAAAATGCTTTTTCCAGAACAGCGGGCTGGGGCCTTCTGTTAAATAAGCCGTTTCAAACACTTACACGCTCTGTATAGGGTTACTATATTGGTCAATATTTTAGTCTGCTACTGAGTATTCAGCTGTATATTCTATCTGATACTTATCTAAATCTATTTCTTTATCAAGGTAAAGATGAGTTGTAGCTTTTGCATTAGGATTCCAGTTATCAATAGACCCTGTAGAACCAGAAACCACAATATTTCCATCTTTATCAAGAATATTTGCCTCTAAAAAGAAATATTCAAATTTTGTATCTGTTGTGTTTTTCAAAGTAAGAATATATGAGCTTGAACCATATTCAACATACTCCTTCTTATAGGTTATATCCCCAAGCATATTCTTGACTGAATTCTCTAACGCTAGTCGTTCTTCTGCCGCCTGAGAATCAGCTATTAAACCGTCCAAGGTGGATTGGTAAGAATCATCAACTTTCAAGCCATATTTATCAGTAAATTTTTTTATTAATATTGTTCTTTGAGCATATATTTTTGACCACTGGGTGTCGTATTTTGAATAATCAATCGAATAGTATTTTAAAGATTCTTTTGCTGATTTCAGATATCCGATATATGTATTTGCATCCTCTTGCAATTCGGAATTCTCAAAATCCTTGTTTTCGAATTCACATAAAATCTCGAGTTCAGCATCACAATAAGCGTTCATCGCCTTCTTTTCATCATATGATGTTTGACTCTCATATTCTTTATTTAAATCCCATCTTTTTTGCAACGATTTTTTAAGCGAACGCATAAATTGACCATCAATAGTCAGTTCATATTCACATGATTTTGCTAATTCGTCAGAGTCTTTATATCCTTCAATTGATTTGAATTTTTCTAATGCTTTTTCAAAATTTTCAGAAGCATATAATTCATTTGCTGTTTCGTATGTACGACTGTTTTTAGTTGCAAAAAAATAAACACCAACTCCAAATGCAATAGCAACAATTATTGATAAAACAATGATAATAATTCTTTTCTTGCTTTTTGGAGAAGTCACTTTCTTTTCACTGTCTGTAGATTCATTTTCCTTGGTTGAATCTTCTGTTGAAATGGAAAAGTTATAACCACAGTTATTACAAAAATTGGAATTATCGTCCAACTCTTTACTGCATTTTGGGCATTCTTTCATAAATATAATCTCCTTTAAAAATCTGTGATTTTGTGATTTACTACTAATACATTTATTAATATATCATATTGTGGCATTTAATACAATATACAATTTGTTAAGTTGTTGCCGATTTCCTTTTTGCAACCCCCAAACAAAAAATGCAACCCCTTCAAAAAAGTTGCATTGTATCAATCTGATATAACTTTGCCAGAAAAGCCAAACTACCTTTCGGTAGTTTGGCTTTTCTCTTTATGATGGGACTTGAAACGGTTCGTTTGCGACCGCTGCCGGTGGCAGATGAAGGGAGCAATAAGAACTTAGCCGCGGTCAAAATTTTGAAACGCCGTATCGGGCGTTTGACAAAATTTTGGGTACCGCAATGCGGATAAACGTTTCCTATAAATAGTCTTTATTTTCGATAGTTGAGAAGAAAGTCCCATCTCTTTTTCCATAATTGATTAGGATATTGGCGAATTTTTTCGTTTTTTCAAAAAGTTAAGGCTCGGAGCGTTAACTCCGAGCCTTGTTGTATTGTATTATTTAACTTTAATCTTAACTGTTACGGTTTTAGTTTTCGCTTTGTAGTTTGCGTTACCGGCAGCCGTAACTTTTATTTTTACCTTGTATGTGCCTTTCTTTAAGCCCTTCTTAACTGTAATCTTGCCTGTTTTTGAAACGGTGATTTTCTTATTGCCGCTTGACTTTTTATAGGTTACCTTGCCCTGCGCCTTGGAGACTGTTGCCCAGTTTTTAAGAGCGATAGTCTGATTCTTTTTCTTAAGCTTTGAATATTTTACGCTCGGCTTCTTCGCCTTAACTGTAAGGGTATTTGCGTACTTTGCAGTTTTTGAAATCGTTTCTATTTTAAGCGTCTGGCCACAAACAGTACATTTATATACTCTTGTTCCCGTTGCTGTCGGAGTAGCCTTCTTAGTTACGGTTCCCTTGTCGGACATATGCTTGCCTGTTGCAGCGATTGTTTCTGCATTAACTGTTGTTTCCTGCATTCCCGCTGAGTCTTTGAATACTTTGTTGCAGCCGGCACAGTAATAATAGGCGTTTCTTCCCGGCTCGGCGCATGTCGGCGCTTTTGCCGCTACGGCGGACATCGTGTGGGTGTGAACAATTTCACCGTCCTTTAACCAGGCGGCATAGAGAATAACGTTACCGTCATTCTTGCTGTACATATACTCTCTCAAAGCACTGTTCATTGAATAATCGCTTCCCGTTGGAACTACCAGCTCAGTATAGGCAGGGTCAGCATACCAGCCACCGAAATCAAAGCCCTCTCTGATAACGGGATGGTCTGAAAGCGTGAAATCAAAAGAGTATCTGCTGCCGGATGAAGATTTATAATAATAATCGTAACGGGATGCTCCCCTTCCGTCTACCGTTCCGCTCATTGCGTTGAGCGTTAACGTGGTACCCTTGTAGTAATAAACTTCAACGATAATAGGGTCAGTCTCGCTTCCATATTTCTTATGGTCGAATGTCCAGTTGAAATCCATAGCGCCATCGGCATAAAAACGGTAGGTTGAATAATATTTTTCGTTTTCATCAGACGTTCTTTCAATGTTATAGTTGCCTTCGCCCTCCGCTCTTACTCTCATTTCGTAAACGACATAGCCGTCTATCATCGGAGCAGAAATGTTAAACTCGGGACCTATATTTTTATATCCCTCATTGGGAGTATATGTAACGGATAAATCCTCCGTCCAGATTACAGTTGGATTAACAGTATTGGTTTTATTAATTTCTTCAGTGGAATACTCTTTCCACTGACCGTCCTCTGCGTATCTGTAAACATACTGTACAGGATGATATTTAACGAGTTCAACATAGTCTATTATAGCTTGTTTCCAGTAACTTGCTTCACGAACAGGTTCGCAGGTATAATCAGCGGAGTATTCTACTGCGCCATTATCACCGCCTGCCCATCTGTCCTTAAACATAACGGGAGCGTCCTCGACCATGATCTCGGTAATATATGTATGAACAACTTCGCTACCGAGCGTTACCGAGCCGGTGATTCTGAGAGGTCCGTATTTGTCGCCCTTTTTGAGTTCAAGCCAGCTACCGTTGCCGTTTCTGTCACTGAAATATAATCCGGGAAGCCCGTGACAACCGGAAGTGCCGGGATTCGGATCCACTTCGGGGATAATAACAAGTTTATCGCCCGGGTATAAGATTCCGACGCTTTGAAGATAGTTGGGGTCCCTGTGAACCGGCAGAGGATAATCCTCCTTATTCAAATCAAGATAATAGGTAGTCGGCGTGCGCGGGTTAGCCGGTCCGCTTTGAAGTGAGGTCGCACCGGATAAATAATCAATATCAGAATACTTTGATGACTGAACGGGTGAATCTGCCCAAGCGGTAAACGGGCTAACATAAAATACGGATAGCACCATCGAAAAAGCCAAAAGAGCTGACAAAACCTTTTTCATATAATTAATCACTCCTCAAAACTATAAATGCTTTAATGCTTATTTTACTTTGATAGTAACCGTTACTGTTTTTATTTTAGCGTTGTAGTTTGCGTTGCCTGCGGCGGTAACCTTAATTTTTACTTTGTAAGTGCCTTTTTTCAGACCTTTTTTAACCGTAATCTTACCTGCTTTTGAAACGGTGATTTTCTTATTGCCGCTTGACTTTTTATATGTTACCTTGCCCTGCGCTTTTGAAACTTTTGCCCAGTTTTTAATAGAAACAGTCTGGTTTTTCTTTTTCAGAGCCGAATATTTAACGGATGGCTTTTTCGCTTTAACTTTCAATGTATTAGCCGCTTTTGATATCTTGAAAGTAAACTTCTTTATTCCCTCCATATAATCCCCGAGAAGCGTAACCTTAACAGAAGCTGTTCCTGCATTGAGATTATTTAAGTATTCAACCTTGTAGTATTCTTTATCAAGAGGTCCGTCATAGGTTGAAATGTTTACGCTCGGCTTTTTAGCTTTTCCGTCATAAACATAAGAGGCTTTAGCTATTGAAGCGGAAACCGGAAGGAGCGGCCATCCCATTTCCGTTTTTTGGCATTTTGAGCATTTAGCATAAGTACATCCGGCTTTTCCGAAGGTTGCCTTCTGAACGCCCTGAACCCAGTTATGCTTTCCGCCGTCTGTGCAAAGGTCCTCAAAAATCACGATGATTTTCTCAACGCAGCTCTTACCCTCGGCTATTCTGCTGCTGTTTATTGTTTTGGAAACAGTGAACTCAATCTGACCTGTTATGCTTTTTGTTTCGGCTTTTGAGAACTCCGTTGAGTAGCTGGTGCCGCCGTCAATATCAGTATAAGAATGATTATCTGCCGTAAGGTCCGTTGTTCCGTCCTTGTCAAGGTCGAAAGTCTGACCCGAAGCTGAAATTGTGCCCTCGTCAGCCATTGCCTGAAGAGTTTCATAAATCGTCAGCGCTAAATCGTCAAAATATGTAACGCTGCCGTATTCAACATTTATGTCAACTTCGCCATAGTTTTCTGATTCGGCAAGAGCAGTCATCGGCAAACAGGCAATAACAATAATAACGCTTAAAACTGTTGCTAAAAAATTTTTCATAGATTTTACCTCCAAAATATATATTTTCAATTATAATAATACCATTTGAAAGGTAAATGCAGTAGGTTAGTTTTGGGTCAGGTCAGCACAAAATAAGGAAAATCCGCACAAAACTAATGTGCGGATTCGTTATATAATGATAATAATTCGAGCCGATTTTTTGCGCCTGTTTTTTTCAAAAGATTGTGGATATGGAACTTAACCGTGCTTTCGGAAACGAAAAGCTCTTCGGCAATTTCCTTGTTGGTTTTTTCCGAAATAAGCAATCTGAAAACCTCCCTTTCTCTCTGCGAGAGGTCATGCTTAGAAGCAAAGGCATTAAAAATCTCTTTCTCGGATTTTTGCTTTACAGATTCAGGAACATACATTTTCTGATAAAAAATAAAGAACAGAAATACCGACAATGCAAAGCATAGTGCGGCAATTATTACAAGAATCACCCGTTCATTGCGTAGCGCAATATTTAGTCCTGCTCCTAAGGAATCTCCGACTCTTCCGAAGAAAAGTCCTAAAGCCGCAAGAAAAAAAAGCTTGTTGTTTTTTGCAAAATCCGAAACAGCAATGAATCGAAATACGGAATAAAATCCGAACGCAAAGTAGCTCAGCGCCCAAAAAATCGTCAACGGAAGCGTTTCGCCCCTGAGAGCAAGGGTAATAAACGGAACTGCAAGCGACGCCAGAGCGCAAATTGCTCCGTTTTTTCTGCTTTTATCGCTGATAATTCCGGCAAAAATAAGACCTGCCGCATAAAGCATACGCGAAGATTCAATACCGAGTATCGCCTTTGCGTTAAGACTCTGAAAATAAAAGCCGATATTATTTAAGAGGCTGAAAGAAATAATCAGTAATACAAAGAGTATAAGTGTTTTACGGATTTCGGGTCTTACTGTAAGAGGCTGTATGCGTTGTGCTGATTTCGAAATATCGTTTTTAATATTCAGACTAATTATAAGCGCGCTCAGAATCAAGCAGATTATCAGCGAGATATTAACAAAATACGCTGAAACAATATAAGACATCAGCCATGATATAATCGTTGAAAGAGCGTAGCCGATCCCGAAGGTTAGAGCAGTTTTATTCTTTTCAACCTCATCAGCCAGTCTGCACAGATAATATCCTGCCATAATTCCGCAAAGCAAACTGTTTAAAAATCCGAAAACGAGCGCGCCTGAAAGTGAGTGACTTATTGCTGAAGGTACAAGAAATAAAAAGTAAATGCCTACGGAAGTTATAAAAAGCCCTTTTGAAGAAATATTCCCATTTCCCTTCACAAATGAAAATATAAGTATTCCTGCCGCCTGGAGAAGATATCCGATAACCGTTGTCATTATATCAGACATTTCGTTATTGCTTAAGCTCCGCAGATTATAAAGCCATAAAAAGAAACCTGTTGAGCTCAGCAAAAAGCAGAGAAAAATATTAACTGCGTTTTTTACCGCCGCATTATTAGCCTTGTATAATAAGATAATTTTTTTCATAAACTTCGATTCATTACCTTAACAAATCACATCCACCAATTAAAGCGGCTGTGTTTTGTTTAGTTTTCTATTTTACTTTGATTGTTACCGTTACGGTTTTTGTTTTTGCATTATACGTACTGTTGCCAGCCGCTTTAACCTTTATTTTTACTTTATATGTTCCTTTTTTAAGACCTTTTTTAACTGTAATCTTACCTGCTTTTGAAACGATGATTTTCTTATTGCCGCTTGACTTTTTATTTGTAACAATCCTTTCAAGATTTAATAGGTCGTTCTAATTATAATATATATCATATATTTATATTTGTAAATACAAAGGCGCGAATTTCTCCGCGCCTCCGAACATAAACAGACGGCTTCCCCAGCGTTGCCGCCTGAATATATCTTATTTCAAAAGCGGGATATTGCATTTTGAACATCTGTCCGCTTCTATTGGGTTATGCGTGCCGCAACTGACGCAGGCGATATACGGCGCCTTTGCCTTATCGTAAAGCTCATAGGGAAAATTGAACTGCGGGTGGTATTTAAAACGGTCGCCCACGTTGAGATAGTGGTAAGCGGTTACCAGACCGCCCTCGCGCTCCACGATTCGCTTTTTCTTGCCGTCGCTTGTTTCGGCAACGGTAATATACTCGGTATAGGTGCTCACGTGGTCCTGATTGCGCTCGGTGCGTTCGCGCGTTTTCTGCTCCGTTACGACCGCCTCATAGCTGTTCGTTGCGCGCGATTTGAGGAAGCCGCGCACGGCAAAAAGCAGGAATATGAGCGAAACGACCGCACCGGCAACGAGCGCCTTGCTGATTTCCATTTTCTGAGTAATCAGGCTGTAAAGCGCAAAGCCGATAAGCGGCAGCGGCACTAAAATCACCGCAAAAATTTTGGTTGCCTTGCGGTTTTTGGCAACCGCCGCGATAATTTCGGGGTCGTTAACACGGTCGGAAAAGCCCGGTTCAACGCCTGCGGGCGCCGCAACGGGCGCTGCCGTAGGAATCGTGTTGACCTTTGGCTCCGCCGCTAAAGGCGCACCGCAGTTTTCGCAGAATTTTGCGCCGTCCTTATTCACTGTGCCGCAGGATGAACAAACACCTGACATAATCATTCCTCCTTATTTTACCTTAACCTTTATTGTTTTGCAGAGTCCGTTCTGGGTATAAACGTATATTTTAACGCTGCCCTTTTTCTTTGCTTTTATATTGCCCTTTGCGTCTACGGTTGCAATCTTTTTGTTGCTGCTCTCGTAGCGGAATTTGGCAATATGGGTTGCTACCTTTCCTTTTTTGAAAAGCGTTGCTTTGATTTTTGCTTTTTTACCTTTTTTCAAATTGAGCTTGCTCTTTTTCAGCTTAATTCCGATTGGATTGCCTTTCTTTCCGCCGGGGGTTGCGCAGTGCACGGATTTTGATTTGCTCATAATCCGGTTACCCGCAGCAGTCTTTTTGTAAGCTACTACAACGTACTTGTAATACTTGCCCTTCTTGAGCTTCTTAAAGGTTTTCTTTACCGTTTTGGGATTTGTTACGGTTGCAAGGCGGGTCATATTCTGACCGCAGGGAGCGCCGTAAATGATATAGCCGCTCGCGCCGTTTACTTTTTTCCATTTAAGCGTTACGGTCTTTTTCTTTGAGGTCGCTTTAAGCATTAAGCGCTGATATTCCGCGCCCGCAACGTCCTTTTTATCCGTGTTGGTTTTCTTAATCGCCTGCTCCGCCTTTTCCTCGGTCTGCATTGCCGCCTCCTCGGGAGTCAGAACGGGAGCGGGAGTTGGCTCGGGTTTCTTATAATCAGGATTAGGAGTACCGCAGCGCTTACATACCTTTTCATTTTTGCCGAAATCGTGACCGAGCGGAGCGGTTTCTTTTTCGTTCTTTTTGTCGCCGCAATAGGAGCAGGCGTCCGCAGTAGAGCCCTTTTCGGTACAGGTCGGCGGAACGTTGGTTGCAACATAATTATGTGCGTGGGTGTTGTTGTGTAGCTCGCCTGCGGTATGCTTGATACTATCATCGCCGTAGCGCACTTTTGCGTTGAGTGTGTTTGAAACAACGGTTGCATTTGTTTCACCGATATCAATAGTATACTCGCCGTCCGTTACAACCGTATTGCTTGAAACCGTTGCGCCTCCAAGGCTTAAAATTCCTATATCGCTTGAGTTAATCGTATTGCTTATAACGGAGCCGTTCGAGTTTACATATACGCCGCAGGAGCCGTAATCACTGTTGAAATTGCTTTCCCTGAAAGGATCGCCTTCTGTATTCGTTCCGGGAACGGTTATTGTATTATTTACTACCGAAGCATCGCCCGCCCCGAGTGCGGAAACACCGACGAGATAATCGCCCGAGGCAGTAATATTATTGTTAAATGCGGTTACGTGCTTCTTTTTGTCGCTTGAGCTTTCGTAAAAGCGAACTCCGAGAGAGAAATGTCCTTTCATATCTATCTCGTTTTCTACCGCCGCAAGGTCAGCAGCGCCTGCGGAGTTAGATGCAAAATTCACTCCGTAAGCCATTTCCGCTTCGGCGTTTATTCTATTCAGAACAACTGAATTATTAAAGTCTGCGCCGCCTATATTCATATCCACGGCAGAGGCGTAATAATCCGCCTTACAGCTGACCATATTTTCCGTGATGTTGCTTCTCTTCGTGTTGGTACTGAAGGCGTAAGCGTAGGTTTTTCCTTCCACGCTTACCGCGTTGCCGTTTGCGTTAAAGACTGCGTTTGCTGCGGCGGGGTTATCCGTTGTAACGGCGTAGACGGTATCGTAGCTGCCAACGGCTTCCGTCGTTTTCAAAGTAACGGTATTGCTTATAAAATTCACTTCGTTACAGTTTGAAAAAGCGATTCCCGTAGAGGTCGGCACTCCTACCCAGTTACCTGAACCTGCAGGCCTTTCCTGCCAAACCGTCGCCTCGGATGCCATACTGATATCAAAAGTATTATCCTTTACCGTTACGACGGATATCGGGCTTTCCGTTTCGCCGCTTACAACAAGCGCGCGGCGTAAAACTCCTTTACTTCTGTCGCCCGTAAAGGTGATTTTATTATTCGTCAGCATAACGCCGCTTGCGTTATCTATCTTAATTGCATATTCGCCCGTCTGCGTAATATCCAGCCCGTCAAGGCTGACGTTATCGGCGGTGATTAAGAAAGACGTTGCGTTAAAGGTTGCATTATCCGAGGTAATGTCAACCGTCTGATTAACCGTGATTGTTGAAACATCAAGACCGGCGAAATCGCCGCTGAAGATGAGCGCGGGCTTATCCGTAGGTTTCAGAACGCCGCTCGCGTCAAAGTAATCGTGGAAATTATCCTTGGTTACGGTTATCGCATTCGGCGCAATAATAACCTCACCGGAGTCAACAAGCGATGCGCCCTTGGCATATGCCACTTTTTCGCCGAGCGTGATTTTTTCCTGCGGGAAGCTCACACCACCCGTGGCGGAATTTACCGTCAGTTTTCCGCCGTTTACGGTAAAGCTGCAGCGGTAATCCTTATCATCGGGCTGCTCGGGGTCGGCAACATAAGGCTCAACGGTTATGCCGTAGCCGTCGGTTGAGGTAAGTGAAACCGTACCGCTTTCCATAACGAAGGCGTGCTGCGAATCGTCGCTGTTTCCGAAATGAAGCGCGGAATGGTAGTTACTGACATTGAGCGTAGCGCCGTTTACGGTAACGGTTGCATTCTGACTGGCAACAATACCGTCATAGTTCGTTGTGGTTTTATTGACAGTAACGGTACAGTCCAGAAAGTCAATATTGTGGTTAACCCATATGCTTGCGCAGTTGGAATTGGTCACCGTCAGCGTTGCGCCGTCCTTAACGGTAAGGTTACCGCCGGGCGTTTCCCAATCGCCGATATAGGTTCCGTAATACGGGTTGTTGATAGCGAGGCTTCCGCTGCCCTTAATAATGACATCGCAGCCGCCCGCGGTATCAATGCCGTCGGCGTAAGTATTTGTACTTTCAAGCACATTGTCGCCTTCTAAAACGATGTTCAGCGTTGGAAGCTCGCTGTAAATCATTGCTTCGTACCACGGCTTAAATTCATAAGTATCCGAAATGCTTGCGCCGCTCAGCGTTAGAGTACTTCCCGCCGCGTCGAACGAAACCGTACCGTCGCCAAAAACATCGGCGGCATTATCTGCGTTCACCTGCAGCCCGCCTACAAACAGCGCATATTCTTCC
Organism: Ruminococcaceae bacterium UBA3751; assembly: GCA_002371215.1. Lineage (GTDB taxonomy): Bacteria > Bacillota > Clostridia > Oscillospirales > Acutalibacteraceae > Eubacterium_R. The sequence continues at coordinate 11,256 of DFGL01000029.1, forward strand.
GAATCCGCATACGCGCTCATCGGGAAAGCGCTGATAAGCATGACGAGCGCGGCCAATAATGATAAAAACTTTTTCATAATAAAACCTCCTGAAAAATGATAGAATACTCCAAGTTTAATATATAATATACTATATAAGATTTCAATATATTGACTGATTTTGGCATTTGACATTTTAAAGTCAACGGAATATAATCAAGGTGAGGTGATAACTACGCTGAAAGACCAAATAGAAATACTCTTTAACGCGCTCAATACTAAAGCGAGAGAAATTGCCGAATATACAAATATGGGAGTTACAAATATCAGCCGACTGAAAAGCGGCGCTCGTACACCGAATCCTAACAGCTCTACTATCGATAAGTTAACAGACGGTATTATTTTATATTGCAAAAAAGAGAATAAAACGGATGTGCTGCGCGCAGTTATTAAGACTGACAGTGACGAGTTAAAAGAACCGCTCAAAAAATGGCTTTTTCCGAAGGAAAAGGTTATTGATACAACCTCATTTCCTTCAAAACTGAATGCTGTTATGATTCTGACTGATACCTCTAATAAAGAGCTTGCACAAAGCATTAACCTTGACGCTTCATATATAAGCCGAATACGGAGCGGAAGCAGAATACTGAAACCAAACTCGCCGCTATATGAAGCAATCAGCCACACTTTGTTTACAAAAGCAGTAGACAGAAATCTTATTGAAGAGACTAAGGCATTAATTGAATACAGAGACGCAGGTGATGACGAAAGCATATATTACAGCTTTAAAAACTGGCTGTGTCATTTTCAGTCGGAGGACGAACATATAAAAAAGCTTTTGCAATCAATTGACGCAGTAAATCTTCCGCAGAAATTACCGTTTGATTTGACTGCGCTTGATTTGTCATACTCGGAAAACGAAAGATATATAAACGAGAGCGGCTTACAGGAGGCGGTGCTTCGCTTTCTTACAGAGGTAATTAACAGCGAAGCAAAGGAAATATATCTCTATTCTGACAGCAGTATCGACTGGATGACAAAGGATAAGGAATACAGTGCAAAATGGGCGTATCTTATGTTTCGCCTTGTTTCAAAGGGCGTAAAAATAAAAATCATCCACAATATTGACAGAAAAATATCCGATATGGTAAACGCTGTTCAAAGTTGGTTGCCGCTTTATATGAGTTGTTGTATTGAGCCGTATTATACCAATGTCAAAGCAGGTAAGCGTTTTTCTCACACAATGTTTGTTTGTCCCGACGTTGCTTGCGTATCAGGCTTTAACCCTTACGGTGACACGCACACTTTATATCATTATTACACCGATAAAACAGAAATTGCTTTTGGTGAATATCAATTCAACGCGCTTATGAAAAACAGCCTTCCGCTTGTGCATATGCAAAAAGGAAGCGGAAAGCCTAATCCGAACGCTTATAAGCAAAAATCCAAATTCAGCAATATTGAAATTTCCATTGATTCCGTATCGGTTACGGTAACGCGCACGTCAGAGCCAAAGGTATCCTTTGTAATTCTCAACGACCTGCTTTGTAATTCAATCAGGGCGTATTGCACGAATACCTATAAAAGACTGCAAAGCCCTGACTAAAGCCGAAAGCATCTGAAGTATCAGTTACTATACTTCATCTGTCAGATGTTGTTTATATAGTAAAATATAATTTGGAGGTAATATTTATGTCTAAATCAAAAGCATTAAGAATCCCCGCAATAATTCTCGTCATCACGGTGCTGACTCTTACCTTGGGTTTATCAGCTTGCAGCGGAGGCGGAAACAAAAAGCCATCAGCCGAAGAGCTGAAAACTTATCGCGAACTCTCCTGGGAGGGAAAGGAACTGACGGTAAAACTTGGCGAAAACAAGAGCACCAATTGCAACTGGAGCAATGAATTCGGCGACGATTCCATCATTGATTACTCAATCAACAGAAAGTTTACGCTTTCCGATAATGCAGTAAAAAACGGTCAATCCGCAGGAATTCTGTCAGCAGGCTTTGAGGGCAAGAGCGCAGGAACAACAACCATCACCTTTACTACGCCTTGTGACTGGGACGGCAACAAACCCGGATACACCTACGTTGTTACAGTTGAAGTTGCTGCGGACGGAACCATCGTATCTGCTACCGGCGAATAATAACGGCAAAAAAGCTTTCTTATTAAAGAGTATAAAATTGTAACATTGTAAAAAGAAGTAATTTATGAACATTTGTAAAAGCTTTGAAAACGTGGTATAATTCAGTTAACGAATGATACCGAGGTAAAAGTATGGCTGATAACAACGGAAGAATAAATGCACGCAGTCCTTTTTATGAGGCTGAGTGGCTTACCTTCAGCGATGAGACCGAGGCTGTAATTGCCGAAAAGAGCTTTGAAAAGGCGCAAAACCGCGCTACGCCTGTACCTGAGTCCGAGGCAATTCTGTCAAAACAGGACTGCCCCGAGGATAAGATAATCCGCACGCTGCACCCTAAGGAGATTTTTCGCAAAGGCGATTATGCTATTTACGATATAGGCGAAAACGTTTGAGGCTATCCTGTAGTTGAATTTGATAACACTGATATTGACGAGGTAATAAGCCTGCGTTTTGCTGAGGAGCTTGACGGCGACGGGCGCACGCTGAGCGCTCTGGGAAAACTGGGAGGGCAGCGAAAGCCACAGCCACCCGATGTTCGGCGCAGTTGTTGAATATCTTTTAAAATACTTTAATGAATAAATATCCACCCGCAATGCGGGTGGATATTTATTTACTCAATCAGGGAAATAGTTGCGTTGTAATCGTCAATTCCGTAATTGCCGACCGTGTTTTTCATAGTCTCATAGAAATCTATATGATTCCCCTGAGAATCCTTCATATTCTTAAAGAAGGGCTTAAGCCTTTTGAATACTTTAAGGAGCAAATCGCCCTCGGGAGTACCTTCGACAAAGGGCTGATTACCTTCAAATACGCTGCGGACAATATCAACGGCAAGCTCAACGAAGGAGTTATTTTTAATGCTTTTATCGGCGCTGAGGCAAAGCAAATGCGCAAAACCGCCTACGGTCATTTTATTCAGTCTTTTGCCGAGAATACGGAAGATTTTTTTATTTGCCGGAGTCTGCTTTATATGGACTTTTCTCAAAAATCTGTCAGGGTCATCACGCATAGAGATAATCAGGGTACGAATCATTTTTTCAAACTGCGCTATAAGATAGTCCTTTGAGGAGAGACCTTTCCTGTCCCATTCAAATTCGGGAGTGGGAATGCTCTTTATATCAACGGTTTTCTCATCCTCTACAGTTACAAGGCGTATAAACGATGGCCAACCTATAACAGAGCCGGTACAGACGTCGTAAAAAAGGTTGCCCTTTTCGGTTTTCGTAACGTTTATGCTCTGATTGTGCATATGCCCTGTAAAAATAAGGTGTACGCCGTTATCGGCGAGAGTTTTAACAAGTTTATCGCTCTCGCTCTGCCACGCGTCGTCAATAAGGCCGAGAACGGGCTGACCCGGAAGTACGGGATAATGCTCCATTGCTATCATCATCTGACCGTCAGCCTGAGCCTGCTTTGCCTGCTCGGATATCCATGCGAGGAATTCATCGTCATAGGTGATATGCTTTTCGTCCTCAATATCGTTTGAAATTACAAGGAGTCGAACGTCCTCGGAAAGCTGAGCGACGTAGGAGAGATGCTCTTTATTAAACGCTATGGCATCTGAATAACCGAAATCCTTGTAATAATCATACAGCTCGTCAAAGCTTACGGTTTCCAAAGGAAAGCGACCGTTTTCGTTAAAGCCGAAGGCGTTATTATTAAAATCGTGACCTGCAGTAACGACGTAAATCTTTTTGCCGCTCTTTTCTTTAAATTCGTGAAGCAGCCTTGTAAAATCCTCGTGGCACTCCCTTTCGCCCCAGAAGGTGAGGTCGCCTGCTATCAGAAGGATATCCGCTTCGTTAGCCGTTTCAAGGAACTTAAAGGTTGCCTCGTTAATGCTCTGGGTTTCGGCAAAGCATTTCTGCTCGCTGTCCATAAATTCCTCATATTCCTTACCGTAAGCACCAAGGGAGTTTTTAAAATAATGTGTATCCGTTATAAGATAGAATTTTAAAGGTTTCATAGTTTATTCCTCATTGATTATTTCATCTGAAAAGTATCCGATATAACTGTTGTTTTTGCAAGCGAGAGCATTTTTCTCAGTGTTTCTGAAAATGATAACAGGATTAACCGCGCCCGCTTTTTCGGGGGAACAAAAGGCGTTATGTACAACCCTGAGACCGTTTACCTTTGGCATAAAAATGATATATCCCCTGCTCTTTCCGTCAGTTGAAGCAGAGCCGTCAAAAATATTATTGCTGATTATAACGCCTTTATGGTTACAATCAACGTCGTGATGACCGATAGCGGGAAAGCCGTCGCATTTAAAGATATTGGAGTCAATAAGAACGTTCTTACACGCGGTATCGTCAATGCAAAAATCAATCAACTCTCCGTTGCAATTATAAACGGGACCGTAGGAATTTATATGCGGCCAGTCAAGCTGAACAAGCTCGTTATGAAGCTCATCGCATTTCAGAGTATACGCCCGTCCGTTGAAGGTACATCCCCTGACGGTTGCATTTTCCGTTGAATTCAATTCAATACAGTGCCATTTTGAACAGTTTACAAAGCGGCAGTTTTCTACTACGATATTTTTACAGTGAACGGTATTGATAAGCGTTGAAGGCTCGGTAAGATTTTCGTTTCCGTCAAAAATACCGCCCGATATAACGACGTCATGTGTTCCGCTGTAGCCGCTCCATGCTTTTTCCGAATAGGAGGCAAGCAGATACCTTGTATACGGTTCGCTTTTATCGCTTCTTAAAATTCTTGCATTATCCGAAAGACGCAGGCACTGATTTGAATAAAATATCAACGCCGCTGAAATGAGGTAAACTCCATCCGGAAAATATACCGTTCCTCCGTTTTTTACCCCGTCAATACAGGCTTGAAGCGCTTTTGTATCATCGTGAACGCCGTCAGCAAAAACGCCTTTATTATCAAACACATTAACAAAATCCATTATACAGTCGCCTCTGCCTTATCAATTTTTTCATTTTCACTATGTCTGGCGGCGCGCATTTCCTCAAGTTCTTTATACATCTGAGCCTTTGTTTCACCCTCAACGTTATACATTGTTTTAAGAATAATTGATTTAAACAAATTACTGAGCGCATAACCGAAAAGAAGGAAGGCGAGCAGCCAAAGACAGGTTCTCATATAAGTGGGTTTAGCCTGCATTGTCTTAACAAGGTCGCCCACTGCTGAGGATTCATAGCCGACCCATGCAATCATAAACGGAATAGCAAGGTCCTTTAAATAGTTAAGCGCAGTGAGAATCCAACCGGGAACAATGCCCTGTATAGCCTCCATTCTTTCGCCCGTCTGCCATTCAAGATAATCATAGTATTCAACGTTGAAATGGGAATTAGAAAGTTCCTGAACGCCTATACCTACGCCGAAAAGGAAATAGAATACATAAAAGAATATGCTATTCCATCCTTTGAAGAACATAAGTCCCATTTTCGCCTCTGCAAAGCAGATTGAGAACAGTACGCCCGCGGAAATCATCGCATAGGGACCGCAGAATTTCAACAACTTTGTAGGCTCATATTTTTTGGATAGCTTCGTTGTAAGCAAATTGCCGACAACCGTTCCCGCAGCAGTGGGAAGCGTTAAGAGAAGGTTTTTTGATGAACCAACGGTAATTGCAGCAAGAAGAGTTGAAAATCTGCCGAGCGCTGCAAGAACGTTAACCCACTGCATATACTGGAAAGCGCGGTAATTCTTATACTTGAACAGTGAGAAGAGCGCTTTTGAAACCTTGATTTTTTCTTTTTTCGGAAGTTCGATTCTCTCGTGGCAAAACAGACCGCACATAAGATTACCGAAGAATGTTACACAGGCTGCAACTATTGCAAGAGTCATATACATAGCGTTTTTATCATCGCTGAACTTTCCGTAAATGAAGGTAGCAATATACGCTCCGCCGTAGCCGATATAATACGAGAGCTGCCATACGGTAGCAACAGTCTTTTTCTCCTTAGGGTTAGGAGAAATAACCTGGGCAACGTTCTGACCGAAGTTGTTGAAGGCATTGAATATTGTCTGACAACAGGCAACGCCGTAACGAAGCAGTATCATCTGTTTAACGGTCCATCCCTCAGGAACCCAGAAATACAGTACGGTTGTTACAAAAATAGGCACAAGACAAATTATGTACCACTGACGGTACCTGCCCCAACGGGTTTTCCATTTTTGAACAATTACGCCTGCGATAAGCCCGATTACAATACCTACAAAGGTAGTAAGCGTAGTCATACCCGCACCGATTTTAGCGATTTTTTCCGCGCTTACGCCTACGGGACCGTAGTACAGCTCATGCAAAAACGCTGTTGCAAGCGTACCCGTGAGCGTTGTGCCGAACATTCCGCCTACGCGAGCAAGTATAAGACAGACGTATTCAAATTTTGTTATGTACTTTCCCTCTGCGCCTTTCAACGCGCCATCCGGTTTTACAACAGACGGATTAGTTCTCTCTCTTTTCATTTTCTTCAACCTTTATTTCAGATTATTTACTAAATATTTTATCATATAAATATTGATAAATCAATCTTCACAAAAAAGCATTTTCTGCATTTTTTACAACGCCTTGTGTGCTTGACTTTTAATATAAAATAGTTTAATATATTCGTGTAATTTCTTTATACGGTACAAATAATTAGTTATAAGTACTGAAAATTCAGTAAAAACGCTTATTTTCAAAAGTCTTAACAAAGGGAGAATGAAATTATGGTTATTAATAAAGATTTAAACGGTAACGCGCTTATTATTGCTGTTGAAGGCAGGCTTGAAACTACTACAGCACCTGAGCTTGAAGCTGTAATTAAAAGCGAGCTTGACGGTATTACGGAGCTCACCTTTGATTTTGCAAAACTTGACTACATTTCATCAGCAGGGCTCAGAGTTCTTCTCACAGCGCAAAAAACAATGAACAGGCAGGGTAAAATGACAATTACCGGAGCTAACGACATTGTTATGGAAATATTTGACGTTACCGGTTTTTCAGATATTTTAAATATTGAATAATCACTCATACAAATTTGCTGAAAAAAGTAATATCATAAAGTAAATCCCTGTTCAGTTTTAAACTGAACAGGGATTTTTATACTGTCTTATCAATATATTGCGAAATGAGGCAATAAATTATTCAAAACTCCCATTAAACAGCGATAGTTACAGCTGTATATCGGGAAATTCAGGATTTGTTACCTCTTCTCCGCCCCAAGGCGGATTAACAATTATTTCAGACGCTGTGATAACATCTTCACCTTGAACTCCGGTGAATCATAATTTACTGATTTATTCATATTATCCAACCTCCGCAAAATATTTATTTGCGGCTTTGCTATAATAATAAAGTGATTTTGCAAAAGATTATCGAAATAATACAGAACTTTTATACGGATATATTCTCGCCGACTTGGTAAACATATACAATAATCTGAAAATTTTAAACTTTTTATTTATTTTTAAAGGTATTTGTAGTATAATTGTGATATTAATTAATAAATATAATAACTAAACGGAGGAACACAATATGAATATTACAAAAGAATTTAACGGAAAAGAACTGACTATTATTCTTAACGGCAAACTTGATACGGGTACAACTCCTCAGGCTACCAAAGAAATTCAAGCAGAAATCGGCAACATTGAGTCACTCATTCTCGATATGAAGGATTTAAAATACATATCCTCCGCTGGACTTCGCCTTATTCTCTCACTCCATAAGCAGATGGCTGCAAAGGGCGGAATGAAAGTGATAAACGTTAACGAAACAAATATGGATATTTTTGATTTAACAGGATTTACAGATTTACTTAACATAGAATAATATGACTCAGGCAGCTAAACCGCTTGAATTTGAGCCGATTACGCTTTCTCACAGAGAAAAAATTGAGGCTATACGGAAAAATTCAGGCAACACACAGTATCTTTACACCTTCGCTTCCCTTTTTACATGGCAAAAGGATGAGCAATACGAAATCTATATTGACGGTGACGCTTTTATAATAAAAAACGGTGCGGAGGGAGAACAGGCATATCTTTTTCCCTGCGGCAGTAACGAAGGGAAAAAGAGGCTTATTGATAAGCTTATTCAGTTTGAAAAACCTGAGCTTTTCTCCCTGAGCGATGATGACAAAGCGTTCCTTGAAAAAGAATATCCTGACAGATTTGATTTCACAGACCGCCGTGAGGAATACTCTTATATTTACGATAAAAAAGCTCAGATTGAGCTAAGCGGTAAGGAATATAAACGAATACGACATAAAGTTAATACAGGACGTGCTACTGCTGAAAACTGGAACATTGAAGTGCTGACCGAGGATAACATAAAAAGGGCAATTTTCCTTAACAGGTTATGGGCAAATTCAAAAGGCGAAAACGAGCTAACTGACGCTCCTGCTGCTTATACAGCGCTCAGCAGTTTCAAGGATATAAACTTGCACGGACTGTTATTTCAGGCTGACGGCAGAGATATTGCATATATCGCCGGCTTTTTTATAACGCCCGAAATTTTTGATTTGGCCTTCTGCAAGGTATTGGATACCCGGTGCGACTGTTTTGTTAAATGGTACTTATATAATGAGCTGCCCGACGAAGTAAAAATTATAGATTCCGAAGAAGATTTAGGCCTTGAAGGGTTGCGCGAACACAAACTTTTTCGCCGCCCCAAGAGCTTAAAACGCATATGGAAAGGCAGTTATAAATAATGAATGAAAGCTTATCAGCCAATATTAAAAGCAGAGCATTTACCGACCGTATGTTCAGCCGGCTTTTTATTCCTGCGCTCATTGCCGCTATCGGTTGGGCTCTCGGCGATATCGCTGACGCGCTGTTCGTAGGTATCAGGCTCGGACGAGTAGGGCTTGCTACTATGTCGCTCGTGGCTCCCGTTTATATGTTTTACAACGTTCTTGACGCGGGCATTGCAATCGGCACCTCGGTAAAATATGCCCGGGCGCTCGGCAAGGGTGACGCAAAAAGGGGCATTGAGGTTTTTTCTCAAATGCTTGTTTTTGCTATCATTGTAAGCGTTGCCGTAGGCGCAATCGGACTCGGCGCAATGCCGTATATACTACGCGCTCTGGGTGCAGGGCCCGAACGCGGTGAATTGTGGAATTACACCAAACAATATCTCCGGATAATGTTTTTAGGTACTCCGTTTACTTTTTTATACTTTTTCCTGTATTACTGCGTTCGGTGCGACGATAACGAAAAGCTTGCAAGCGCAGGATACACAATAGGATTTTTAACCGACGTTATTGCCAGCGCAGTTTTCATTATGGGCTTTAAGCTCGACGTTAAGGGCGCTATCTACGCAACCGTTCTCGGCAAGGTAGTAGGCGTATGCATCTTTATGCTGCATTTCACAAGAAAATGGACAATTCTACGGTTTAAACCGTTTAAGCCCGATATTAAGTTGGTTTTGTCCGTTTTGAAAACAGGTATGTCCTCCTCAGTAGGTTACGTAGGACAGTTTATTGCACTGCTTGCCGTAAATAAATTGCTGTTGAAAATGGGCGGCTCGGCTGCACTTGCAGAGTTGAACGTTGTTCAGAACGTTTCCTACGTTGCCTTAGCTATCTATACTGCGCTCGGAGATACCGTTCAACCGCTCAGCGCAACATTTTTTGCCGAACACAATAAAGAATCAATAAAAAGAGTTATGTCTCTGGGAATACGGATAGGAACGCTCTGCGGCGGAGCGATTGCTATTGCATTTATGATTTTCGCCCCCTCTGTTTGCAAAGTTTTCGGACTGACGGGAAGCGCTGTAAATACCGGCTCATTTTCTGTAAGGCTGTTCTGCCTTTCGGTAATTCCCGCGGGACTCAACATAATATGGAGCTCCTGCTTCCAGGCAATAAAAAGAGAAAAAATTGTTTTTTTAATAAATCAGCTCAGGAGCTTTATTTGCTTTCTGGCTTTTGCCTTTGCACTTTCACCTTTAGGAGTTAAATGGTTTTGGTTTACTTTTCTTGGGGCAGAGTTAGCAACGATTGTAATCTGGGCTCCTATTGCCCGTTACGTAAAGCAAGACGTTTCAAACAAGGTATTTACCTATCTTCTTGACGTTAACTCCTCGGATATTTCGAAATTGCTCAGAAAAGCAGAGGCATTCTGTGAAGAAAACAATGCGGAAGTAAAGCAGGTTTATGTTGTTACTATGTGCATTGAAGAGGTTTGTCAGGCGATTATTGAAAACGCCTTCAACCGTAAGGGCGACGAATATATCCAGCTTACGCTTTGCTTTGAGGCGGATGGCACGATTGTTATCCACCTACGCGATAACGCTGTTAACTTCAACCCCTTCGCTATGAGAACGGGGCAGGATTACGACGACCCCGAACACCTCGCTTCGCTCGGAATACAAATGGTAAAAAGCAAGTCCAAAAATTTCTTCTACCGCAGATACGCAAGCTTTAACACCCTTACCGTGGAGGTTTAGCACCAATGAATATTGACATTCGCCCCGCAACAAAACGTGATATCCCCGCGCTCTGCGAAATCTGGCAGGCTTGCTTTCACGACAGCGACGAATACCTTAAACTGTTTTATGAGGAAAACTTCGGCTATGCTGAAATACTCATTCTGACAGTTAACGGCGAGCCCGCCTGTATGGTACATATTTTTGACGCCGAGCTTGTTGACGGAAAGGAATGCTTAAGCGCAAAATACAAATACGCCGGCGGAACTCTGCCGAAATTTCGAAAAAAGGGCTATTTCCGCATTCTTATGGAATACGTTATGAAAAGAGCGAAAAAAAACGGCGACGCTCTGATTTACAAGCCCGCAACGCGTTCGCTCGGCAATTTGTTTATCGGGCTCGGCGCACAGCACGATACGGATTATCGTCTGCTGAGCATTGAGCCAAACGAAAAGCATGAGCTTTCGGTTTATGACCTTTCATTTACCGAATACAACCGATTGCGCAACGAGGCTTTTTCTGATATACCCTACGTCAGATGGCCTGATAAATATATGCGCTGGTGCCTTAAGGACAATGCATTTTTCGGCGGCAGAACGCTTGGCTTTGAATTTGAGGGAAGGCGCTGCTTTATGATGGGATATTCTGAGAACAGTACGCTGATTATCAGCGAAACAAATCTAACCCCCGAGCAACTGAAAGCCCTGAGCGGAACGCTATGCGGGCTATTCGGAACAAAACGGATAAAGGCATATATGGATGAAAGCATATGCGATGAAGGAGAAAAGGTAATCGCCACCGTTTTATATAACGCACCTATAAAACACACCTATGTAAATCTGTTACTTATTTAAGGGGAGAAATACAATGAGCAAAAAAGTAAAAAATAAAAAGAACAGGATTGTTTCCCTGCGCTTTAAATCCGTAGCGGTAGTACTTATAGCTACTATCGTTTTGGCAAGCATCGGAGCGATTATCAGCTACAACGTTTACAGCAACACTATGGACGCGCATTACAAAACGCTCGCAACAAACCTTGCAAAAACGGCAGCAACGCAGCTTGATACAAACGATATTCTGCACTATTACAATGAAGTTAAAAAAATCGGAGAATTTGATTACGAAAAATACACTAACGATGAAAAATACCGTGCAGAATATGACAAAAAGGCAGAAGCGCTCAAGGACGAAAAGTACAACACGATGCTCAACACCCTTTTTGATATAAAAAACAGCTTTGACGAAAAGGATGACGGCATTAAATATCTCTACGTTCAGAAAATAGACGGAAATGAAACCACCTATATTTTTGACGCAGATAACAGCGAAGACAAATATCAGCTCGGTACGGTTCGTGAGATTTCAGGTCCTGCAAAGGAAGCTGAGCACCCTGAAGAGGGGCTGGAGCCTTTTATTTCATACGACCAGGATGACGGCTGGCTCGCAACCTCATACGTTCCTGTAAGGGATAATGACGGAAAGGCTGTCGCTCTCGTGGGTATTGATATTGACATGGATAAAATCATGGCTGACCGAAATAATTACCTGAAAAACATAATAGCCGCTTTATCAATCGCGGTTATACTGCTTTGCTTAATCATTATGATTATCGTAAATAAGGGACTTGTCAATCCAATCAACAGGCTTTCAAACGCTACAAGCAGGTTTGTTGAAAACCGAAGCGAAGACGCTAATAAGGCCTCGGAGCTTTCAAAGCTGAAGATAAAAACGGGAGATGAGGTTGAAACGCTATGCGACTCCATTAAACAGATGGAGCGGGATATTAACGAATACATAACCAACCTTACTGCCGTTACGGCTGAAAAGGAAAGAATCGGCGCTGAACTCGGACTGGCAACAAGAATTCAGGCGGATATGCTCCCCAATATCTTCCCCGCTTTCCCCGAAAGGAGTGACTTTGATATTTACGCAAGTATGACTCCTGCGAAAGAGGTTGGCGGCGACTTTTACGATTTCTTCCTAATTGACGACACGCACCTTGCTATGATTATGGCAGACGTTTCGGGAAAAGGAGTTCCTGCCGCTCTGTTTATGATGATGAGTAAGATTCTTCTTCAAAACGCCGTTTTAAGCGGAATGTCCCCTGCTGAAGCTCTTATGGCAGTTAACAATCAGATTTGCGCAAACAACAGAGAGGAAATGTTCGTTACCGTTTGGCTCGGCATTGCTGATTTGAGAAACAGAAAGCTCATTGCCGCTAACGCAGGTCACGAAAAGCCTATAGTAAAAATGCCAAACGGCAAATTTGAGTTATATTCCGATAAACACGGTTTTGTTGTCGGCGGAATGGAAGGGCTCAGATACAGAGATTACGAAATGCCGCTTGAAAAAGGCACGAAGATTTTCTTATACACGGACGGAGTTGCCGAGGCTACAGACGCAAACGATGAGCTTTACGGCATTGAAAGAACTCTTGACGCGCTCAACACTTGCAAAGACGAAGACCCGAAAACAATTCTTAGAGAGGTTAAGAAAAATGTTGACAAATTTGTAGGAGACGCTCCGCAGTTTGATGACCTTACAATGCTCTGTTTTGAATTCAAGGGCTTTGAGGGCAGCGATAACGATAGCCTGACTCTCAGCGCAACTCTTGATAACGTTGGGGTTGCAACAGACTATGTAGCAGAAAAAATAAGCGAGCTCCCTTTCTCCGAAAAGGTAAAGAATCAAGTCAGCATTGCGGTAGACGAAATAGTCAGCAACGTTGCAAGATACGCTTATAATGAGGAAGAAACGGGAGAATTCAGTTTAAGGCTTCAATCGGATGACAACGGTATTTCCATTACTGTTACTGACAAAGGTACACCGTACAACCCGCTTGAAAAGGACGACCCCGACGTTACCCTTTCGGCAGATGAAAGAGGAATCGGCGGATACGGAATCTTCATTGTTAAAAAGACTATGGATGATATTTCATACGAAAACAAAGACGGCAGCAACGTCCTTACAATGAGAAAAAACTATAATTAATAACAAAGCCCCGGCTCATACGAGCCGAGGCTTTTTAGTTTCATTTAGTCGCCGAAAGAAACCGAGCTGTTCTGCTGAGCATCCATAACCGCATCAATCGCGAGGACTACTGCTAATGCAAGAATCTCATTATTCTCATCGGGAATATCAAGCTCAAAGGTGTCGCCCCACGCCATCCACTTTTTATGGATAGATACGATGATATTGCCCTTATCGGTAATATTGTAATCGTGGCTGAAGAAATCGCCCTGAACCTCCCAGCCCGGTCCTTCAATAATATACTTTGGCTTAAGCAGGGTGAATTTCTTTTTGATAACCGCTACCTCCTGTCCGTTCATTTCAACGGAAAACTTTGGCATCAACGAAACCACCTTCTGGTTTACAAAAGCAAGCTCATTGCCCGCAGCATCGTAAATACGGAGCTTTTTGCCGATTGAAATCATTTTACCTTCAACATAGTACTTATCTTCACCGAAGGAATTGAGAACACTGAACTTATCCTTCCAAGAAAACACCTTTTGCTGCATATATAACTGCATATTTTTCCTCCTTCATAACTTGATAATTATATTATACAATATTTTCGACCAAAAGTCTAACACTTGCTTTTCAATTATAAATTCTCAACCATATACTGAACTATTTTAGCGCAGTTTACTGCCGCTTCAGCTTCAAATTTGCTGAATTCAACAGCCTGAGAGCCGTCCGATTTATCGGAAACGGCACGGATTACAACATACGGGGTATTATTAAGATAACAAGCCTGAGCGATAGCCGCGCCCTCCATTTCGCAGCACATTCCGCCGAAATCGGAGGTTATTTTATCCTTTTGCTCTTTAGTTGAAATAAACTGGTCTCCTGAGCAAACCCTGCCCTCATAGGCGTGGACAGCGGGCGCAGCTTCCTTAACAGCCTTAACCGCCGCTGCTCTGAGCGTTTCATCCGCAGGAAATGCGTAAAGCCCTGTATACGGAATTTCACCCTTTTTAAAACCTATTGCCTCAACGTCGTAATCATGCTGAACAGCGTCAGTTGAAACAACGATATCGCCTATATCAATTTTATTATCAAGAGAGCCCGCAACGCCCGTGTTTATAATCTTGGTACAATGAAAATCGTTTATGAGAGTATGGGCGCAAATACCTGCATTCACCTTACCCATTCCGCACTTAACTATAACAACCTTTTTATTGCCGAGATTGCCCCGGCAAAACTCCATCTCTGCGATTTTCGTTACCTTTGTTGCCTTTGCCGCCTCTTTAAGCGAACTCACCTCAACGTCCATAGCGCCGATTATACCGATTATTTCCTCAGCTTTTGCATTATCAGCGCCCTTTGAACAGCCGATTAAAAATACGCTCAACACAATTGAGATTACGCCTAAAACGGCAATTATTCTCTTTTTCATAGCTTTCTCCAAACAAAACAGTAGTTATTTTATAATTTTAGCTTTAACAGCTTCAAGCTGTTCGGCTTTCATACATATCTCCTTTCTGTTTTATTAATTCCATTATAATACAGCCTTATGAAAATGTCCAATAATAAATAATACGCCCTTATTCAGAGGGCGTATTATATTTTATTGGTCTTAGCACAGAAAAACACCGAAGCTGAATTGCTTCGGTGCTGATATTACGCTTTTTTAGGTTTAAAAAACTTGTACTGATAAATCAGAATAGGAATATAGGTAATTGCCGGAAGGAAAAAGCCAAGATATTTATAATTTGACTGAACCAGCATATTAAATATTCCGTGGTAAATGCTTGCCATAGTTAACAGCGCAAAGGTACCGCAATAGAACAGCTTTCTCTTCTTTTTAACAAAGCAGATTCCGTAACCTACGGTAATTGTACAAATAGCATGCATTAACGCTGTTGCAAAGCCTCTTATAATTGCCCAGCCGATAGTTACCTCATCAATATTCTGGACAAGAATTACCATATTTTCAAACATTGCAAAGCCGACGCCGGTTGCAAACGCAAGGGGCATAACTCTGTCTCTGTCATCTGAGAACGTAATGGCGTAAAACAGTACGGGAAGTCCTTTAACAATTTCCTCGGTAATAGGAGTTATAGTAGTTGTTACATATAATATATCGTTATCAAACAAATTGAGAAGGATACTGTTAAGCTCCGATACAAAGAGAGAAACGAATATACCCACAAGCATATAGCCAACGAGGAGCTTTGAGCGTTTGCGAAGCATAAGAAGCATCAAAAGCATCGGGGCGACAAGGCAGATAAAGAGAATATATACTAAGTTGTCCACTTCTTTATCCCCCTTTCAACAGATATTACAATGCCGATTAAGAGTCCGCCCATTACAACGCCGACGAGAAGAATACCTATTTCGCTGTTTGCATTCAATAAAATCATCTCAGCCATACAGATGAAAGAATAAATCAGCGCTAAAAGGTTATAGGGCTTAAGGCATCTGATAACTCCGAAATCAACGTCGGGAAAAATAAGGTGCTTAAGATGGAAATAGCTTGCCTGCAAAACAAATACGGTAACCAAACCGTAAATCACCTTTATAAGCTTTGAATTATCCGAAGCAAAGATAAAGATAAAATACAGAGCTGCGGCTACAAGCGGTGCCGCAAGCGATATAATCCTGTATTTAGTAAACTCCTTTGAACCGTCGTCCGCAAGACTGTCAATAGCACCGTAGTTAGCGGAAAACAGAAACATCAGGCTACCTATAATTCCTAATAAACCAAGCTGAAATGAATTTAAAATCTCCCCGCCTGTTAACAGTCTTACCACCTGATAAAGCCTTCCGAACGCCATACAGCCTACGGCGAGCGTTATCATCTGAGGATAAACAGCTTTTTTTGGTTTAAAGAATTTAATTATTCCATAGATGAATCCGATGAGGGCGCAAATACAGGTAATAATATTTGCTATCAAAATAAGATTCAATACAACACCTCCGTTATCAACAATAACTTTAATACTATATCAGAGATTTTTTCTTTTTCATATATACTCCCTTTTTGGATTAACCTTTATTTTCAGGGGCTATTTCAACAACCTCATAATAGCAATGCTTTTCCGTACGAAACGGAACTCGCCAGCCGCAAGCACCCGCGCTCACGTTCATAATTGCGTTATCCTCTTTAAAATCTCCGTATGCGTATCCGATGACGGAATACAGTGAACGAAGCGGGAAAAGCTGCCCTGCGTGGGTATGTCCTGAAAGCTGCAAATCCATTCCAGTAGCCATATTTTCTTTAAACTCGAAGGGCTGATGGTCCGCAACGATAAGATATTTTTCAGGCGAGGGATTTTTAAGGGTTTCAGCCTTTGCTCTCTCCCCTTCTTCGCTGATATCCTCTCTGCCGAGAAGGAGCAAATCGGGAGCAAGCTGTGTATATTCATCTTTAAGGACTATAATTCCGCAATCCTTAATAGTTTTTTCAAGCTCATCTGCGGTAAACTGAGTTCCGTTAGCATATTCGGCGTGTTTCTGCCTGTCATGGTTGCCGTAAAGGTAATAAACGGGAACGCCGCAGTTTCCGAAAAGCTTAAAGGTTTTTTGCATTTCCTCTTTAGTGGTGTAATCGTCGGTTATATCTCCGCCGAGAATTATACACTCGGGCTTTTCGCGGACCATTGCCTTTACCTCTTTTTCAAGCGTTTCAAAGGTCTGAGCGCTGCCGACATGAATATCAGCGGCAAAAATAACGGTATGTACCATAGTCAGCTTATCAGAGGAATATGTATGGTAATGCGGCAGAACGACCTGCATATTCACAGTACCGTAAACAAAGAACAGAACGCCGAGAACAAGGCTTATCGCTTTAGATACGCTGAACTTTCTGTCGGATTTTTTCACCGCGCAGATTATACTGTATATAATATCGGCAAAGGCGTCCATAAGAAGTACCGCGTACATAGCCATCATAAGCGGCTGAACGGGACGGAGTTGAACGGGACCTGCCATAGGAAGAACGGCAAAGGCAATCGCAAGCAGCGCCTTGACAATTATAAGAACAACGCGAACCGCAGGCTTAAATTCCTTTTTTCTTAAAAAGAACTGAATTAAGGTAAGAATTGCTTCTGACGCAACGAACAGCAAAGTCCATTTAATAAAAATATCCATAGCGTTTTTCCTTTTATCAAAAACTGATTTACAAACTGATTCATTATCATTATACACTATGCCAAAGGCAAAAAGGTGACTAAACTATTAATTTTAATAATAAAAGAGTTTTGTATTTTATCTAATTGACTTTAATATGTTTTTGTGTTATTATAATTTCCGCACAAACGGGCCTGTAGCTCAGCTGGGAGAGTGTCGCGTTCGCAATGCGAAGGTCGAGGGTTCGAACCCCTTCAGGTCCACCAAGAAAAAAGAGTACCGCAAGGTGCTCTTTTTGTTGATGTAAGTGTGAGAAAATACTCCGCAGTATTCCTGATTGCTAATCAAATTATAATATGGTATAATTATATTCTGCTGATAACAAACTGTTTTAAAACACTAAGGAGAAACGGAATGAAGGTTTTAATTATTAACGGAAGTCCTCACACTGATGGCTGTACGGCAACGGCTCTTAAAGAAATGGTAAGCATTTTTGAAGCTCAGGGAGTTAAAACCGAGTTTATAACTGTAGGCAACAAAGCAATCAGAGGTTGTATTTCCTGCGATTCGTGCGCTAAAAACGGTAAATGCGTATTTGATGATTTAGTAAATGAAACGGCGCCGAAATTTGAGGAGGCTGACGGTCTGGTTATCGGCTCACCCGTATATTACGGCTCTCCGAACGGAACGGTTTTATCCTTTCTTGACAGACTGTTTTACAGCACCCCGTTTACAAAACAGCTGAAGGTCGGAGCGGCTGTCGTTTCCTGCCGCAGAGGGGGTAACACTGCCTCCTTTGACGTTTTGAACAAGTATTTCACAATCTCATCAATGCCCGTTGCCTCCAGTAGTTACTGGAATCAGGTACACGGTTTTACTGCAGAAGACGTTAAAAAGGACGCTGAGGGCTTACAGACAATGCGCAACCTTGCACGCAATATGGTATTTATGATGAAAGCCATTGCTGACGGCAAAGAGAAATACGGCGCGCCCGAAACGGAGCGCGGTGCATTCACCAGCTTCCCCGACGGAAAATAAATAAAGAATATCCATACGGATTTCGGCAAAGAAGTATTTTCGGAGCTATTTATGAAACACAAAAGAACTCACATTGACAAGCTGAAAACGCTGCTGTTCGGCAAGGATTTAAGAATTACCGAGGGTGGACGATATACAGAAGAGAGGGAGTTTGACTACACCTCCTACTACCCTGTTGATAATTATATACGCCCTCAGGAGTTCCCCGCTGAAAACGCATATTTCATCACGGATTTCGGCGCTGTTGCAAACGATAAAAGCGTTGACAATTCTAAACATATTAACAAATGCATTAACGCCTGCGCTGAAAACGGCGGCGGCTTTGTTGTTGTGAGCGGCGGAGCATACACAACTAAAACTATTGAATTAAAAAGCAACGTTACCCTTTTTATTTTCTCCGACAGCTCGCTCATTGCCGAGGAAAGCGGAGAGGGCTTTGAGCATAAAGCACTGGTTTATGCAAACGACTGCGAAAATATAGGAATAACGGGAGGCGGCACGATAAACGGAAACGGCCACCTTTTCGGAAGGAAGCCGCTTTTTGATAAGAACATTACCGAGCCTGCCGAAGTAATTGACGTTATTCAGATGCGGCGCGATTACAGAGCCCAGCTGAGGTTTGCTCACCCGTCAAAATACGGGCGTCTCGTCGTTCTTGAAAACTGCAAGAAAATTCATATTGACAACGTTATTCTTAAAGATAGCGCAAGCTGGACTCTCAGGACAACGCGCTGCGAAGACTTAACGATTGAGAATTTAGTTATAAACAACAACCGCCACGTTTGTAACACGGACGGAATCGACCTTATGCAGACGAGCAGCGCCAAAATAAGGCACTGCTTCATATCCTGCGCAGACGACGGTATAGTGCTGAAAAATGCAATCTGGGAAGGCTGCGACGGTGCTATGAGCAACGTACATATTAAGGACTGCGAGGTAATCAGCTGCACAAACGCATTTAAAATCGGGACGGAAACGACTTATCCCATAACCGACGTTACCGTTGAAAACTGCAGGTTCTTTATGACGGACCTGTATCCCGGCTCTGTTTCGGGAATAAGCATTGAGAGCGTTGACGGCTCCGAGGTTGCCGACGTGACGGTTAAAAACATTGAAATGAGCCGTTGCACCTGCCCTATATTTCTCCGTCTTGCCAACCGTAACCGCGCGGCGCTTGTTAACGAACAGAGCGCGTCCGCTATTGAATACGGAGTTAAACCACAGGGCAAAGGAATAGACGCAAAAAGCTTTAATATGACAGGCAAAATGCACGGAATTACTATTGAAAACATCACGGCAAAGGATATTGAACTTCCTGTTATTATTGCGGGTTTTAAGCAAAAGGGAGAGATAAGGCGCATTAAGGACGTTACGCTGAAAAACATTAAGCTTGAATACAGAAACGCAAGGGAAATCTACGATAAACGGCTTTTCATACCCGAATATTCAAGAGAATATCCCGAGGGATGGCGCTTCAGGAATCTTCCCGCCTATGCAATCTGGGCAAGGCACGCCGAGAACATAAAAATTGAAGCTTTCAGCTGTACGCCCGCTCCTGACACTTGGAAAAAGGAATATATTTTTAATGACGTAAAGTAAAAAAAGAGAGGGGATGCTGATTCCCCTCTCTTATCTTATTAAAGCTAAAACGTAAGAGTTTCAGGCGCCTCGGTGAACGAGCTGAAGGTTGCAGTTGCATTTTTAAAATACAGAACCTGAGTATTTCCGTCGTCCGGGTCGTACATCGCCTTGAGCTCAGGGTATTTTTCAAGCATTGCAACAATTGCGTCGCGGCTGTCATCATTTACAAGCTCGCCCGAAACACGAAGCCATTTACCGTCTTTAAACGCGCAGATTTCCGCCTTCGGATTAACCGCAAGCTGCTTTGATACGGATTTCGCCTTGCCTGTCTGAATATAGAGCTTTCCGCCGTACAGAAGAATTGTACCGAAAGGTCTTACTCTCGGCTGATTACCTTCAAGCGTTGCAAGATAATAGGTCTGCGCCTCGTCAATAAATTTTTCAATTCTTTCAACTGAATTCATAATGTCCTCCTGTCAGTTATAAATTAACTAAATATTTTTTGTCATAGTGAAAATGTTCTTTCCGTCCTTATATTCGTAAGAAACGCTGTCCATATTTTTTTTGACAAGAAAAATCCCAAGGCCTCCGATTTGCCTTTCTTCCGCGGAAAGAGTTATATCCGGATCTGCCTTTTCAAGAGGATTATAGGGGGTGCCGCTGTCGATAAACGTAACAGAAAAAGCTCCGCCGTTATTCTCTACAGTTATTTCGGCATTTCCCGTATTATCGCCATAGGCATAATTTGCAATGTTAACGAATATCTCCTCTGCTGAAAGGTCAATCTTCATCTGATCTTTCATAGAGCATCCGTATTTTTCAAGAGCCGTATCAATAAAAGCGAGAACCTTATCAAGATTATCGTTGGTAGCTTCAAGCGTTAATGAGTCCATATTATTCTCCATACCGTTATATTCAATACACATCATTGTTAAATCATCAAACTGAGGCGCGTCGCCTACAAATTCGTCAACGCTTAATTTTATGCTCTTAAGAATACTTTCAGGCTTTTCATCCTTGCACTTATTCAAAGCGGCGAGCATACCGCCCGTACTGAGCATTCTGTTATCCTTATCGGTTGCCTCAGGCAGACCGTCGGTATACATAAACAGCTTATCGCCCTTGTTCAGCTGAATTTCATAATTACTATACTTAATGTTTTCCATAGCGCCGACAACAAGAGCGTGTTTACTCTCGGTCAGCTCAAACTCACCGTTTTTACGATAAATTGCAGGGTCATCGTGACCGGCGTTAACGGCTGTTATTTTTCCTGTTGAAACCTCAAGTATACCGAGCCAAACCGTAACAAACATATACGCCTCGTTATGCTGGCAAATATTGTTGTTTACAAAGGTCATAATTTCCGCAGGGCTTCCGCCCATATGCGTTCTGTCGCTAATAAGAATGTTGGTTACCATCATAAACAGTGCCGCAGGTATTCCCTTACCCGAAACGTCTGCTATACACATTGCGAGATGGTCGTCATCAACAAGGAAGAAATTATAAAAATCTCCGCCGACCTCCTTGGCAGGAGTCATTGAAGCGTAAATATCAAAATCCCTTCTTTCGGGAAAGGCGGGAAAGATATTCGGAATAGAGTTTTCCTGAATAGTACTTGCAATTGAAAGCTCGGCGCCTATTCTCTCCTTTTCAGAGGTTACGGCAGTAAGATTATCAATATAACTAAGCATTTTGCGCTCCATTTCATCAATAGAAAACGCAAGACTTGATATTTCTTCTATCTTACTTATCTTTCCGAGTGATTCACCCTGAATAGTCTCTCTGGCAAATCGTTCGGTTTCATCCGATACCTTTTTGAGCGGCAGGACAAATTCTTTTCTGATATAAATAATATAACTAATCGCAACAAGAATAGCGAGAATCACGGTTGAAAGAGCGACGTTAATAAGATACGGCGTTCTGCCTTCGCGAAGCTCTCTCATAGGTCTTTGAATACAGAGAAGGGATACTACATTTCCCTTTGAGTCCTTTACGGGAACGAGCGTTGTTATATGGGGGTGAACGTTTTTCAGATTACGCGTTCTGTACACAGTTGCGTACTCAATCTCCTTTTCATAAAGCGCCCTGTAATCCTCACGGTATTCATCATTGGTCGTTTCGCGCTCAAAGCCGAGCTCCCACGGGGTATATTCCGTATTATCAACGCTGTTATTAACAGAATTGAATACGGATTTAAAACTGCCGTAATCGCTCGTATCAACCTTAATAACGTACACTATTGAAACCTTCATTTTTTGGCAATAAGTATCAAGACGCGTTTTGCTGAGAAGATATTCCTCGTTTTCGCCGTTTGCTAAATACGAATCAATACTGTCGCCGTTTACAAGAGTTACGGCAGTTTCAGCCATATTGTAGGTTGAGGTTGAATATTCTCTTTTAAACGAATTGGTAAAGCTGATATAGCCTATAGCGCTTACAAGCAGACTGAAAACAATTATCAGAAGAATAACTGCACTGACAACGTTGAATATCAACTTTTTCCTTAATTTTAGTAATTTTTTCATATATAGATTTTTCGCTTTTATTTACTCAATATTCATAATTTCGGCAAAGCCCGTGAGGTCAAAAACTTCCATAACGTCTTCAGAGGTGTTAACAATCTTCATTTCACCCCGAGAATTCATATTTTTCTTAGCCTTGAGAAATACGCGGAGACCTGCAGAGGCGGTATAAACTAAATCCTTTAAGTCAAAAATGAGTTCTTTTACGCCTGCGATATTTTCGTTAATGCAGTTTTCAAGCTCGGGAGCGGTTGAGGTATCAAGCCTTCCGTCAATTGAAATTGTCAGCTTTCCGTCCTCTTTATTTATTTTCAGCTTCATCTTTTTCCTCCGTCATTTCTTAATACATCATAATTTATCATCTTATTTTCATCAGCCTGACGGATAAGCTCAAGCTGTAAAAACGCACCGTCAAACGCCGTTGCTACAAAATCAAAAATAATATCAAGAGCAACTACTATAGCAACCGCGTCGCTCGGAATTCCGAGCTGGGTAAAGATAATTGTATATGCCGCAATTGCACCGCCGGGTACGGGCGGAGTTGCTATAGCAACAAAGGTACAGAGGATTATGGCAATAATAAACCACAAAACCGAAACCTCTACTTTATAATACGCAGCCATATAAATTGCACAAACGATAAAGTTAATTGACGTAGAGGGCATAAAGACTACACCGCCTACAGGTTGCCCGAATTCAACAAAGCGCTTATTAACGCCCATTGTTCTGTGGAGACTGTCAGAACATTCGCCGTTTGCCGCAACGGACGAAGCCGTACCGAAGCCGATAAGAAACGTTTGAAGCATTTTCTTCATAAGAAGCTTTGCGCTTACCTTTTCCTTTGATGAAACGGTTATCAACATTAATATAAACAGAATAATCACTACGACAATAAACGCGTCAACAGGCTTCCACATATTAATTAAATTTCTGATATTACCGCTCCACATCATATCAAGAATTACTATGAATATGAAAAACGGCAGAAGCTTAGAAATAACCCCCGTAATATATACGATTACCCTATTTCCTTCGCTGATAATATTTGAAAGAGTTTTTGCCTTGCTTCCGAGCACAACAAGCGCAACGCCGATAACTACTGCCATCAGCACAATTTGCATTGTATTGCCCTGAATTATTGGCTCAACAAGATTGCGGGGAATTATATCAAGGAGCATATCAATACCGACCTTAAGCGATATTCCCGCTTTTCCGTCGCCCGTTAAATCCAAAAACAGCATTGAGAATATCATTCCGGAAATTGTTGTAAAAAACAGTATAACGAATATGAAGCGAAGCACCATCTTCCGCCCTATTTTTCCGAAAACGGTACTGTCCCCTATTCCGATAATTCCGCAGGATACGGAAAAGAATACAAGCGGAATTTCAATAGTCGCCATAAGTCCGAGAAATGCATTGTACAGGGAATCAAGAAGATTTACTCTTATAAACTCAATAGTTTCCTGCGGAATAACAGCCCTCAACAGCGAAAAAACAACCGCTGCAACAATAGCGACAAACAGCTTTATGATAGGGTTGACCTCTTTTTTGCTCAGGCTTATTCTTATAGTGTTAACACCCTTGTCGTACGAATACACAGGGGTATAGTCAGAGTTCTGGATTAACGCACTTGACCAGTTACCGAACTCCTCCTCGTCATCCTTTTCAAGAGGGTTAAACGCTTCGCCCTCAAAGGTTATGGTAATATAGGGTTTTCCGAGGAAATTATTTTCAGAATAAGTAAAGCCTTTTTCCCCGCCGTATTTTTCCATAAGGTCAAGAAGAATAACCTCAACCGACAGGCGAGTTTCAATAATATTCTTTTTCTGAGCCTTAAGCAAGGTCAAAAAGCGTTGTACTTCCTCACTGACGGCGTCAACCGATTCAGGAACAAATTTATAATCTTTTTTTATTTGTCTAATACGCATATTATTTTACCGCTATGAGCGGTTAACCTTTTCATAGTTTATAATTCAGAAATAAAGCTCCGATACCTGCGGCACAAGCTCAATAATCCGGTTTTTACAGTTATCAAGAAGAGCGGTATTATCGGAATCACGCCTTATAGTTCTTCTCAGAAGGCGAACATATCCGATTATTCTTGCCTTGGTAAGAGCGCTGTTTATAAATTCATCGTCCTTGCCTTCAAAATAATACTTAAGGCTGTAATTAAGGAAATCAAGAGCAGTTTCCCTTTCAATGCCGAGGAATTTTTTTGTATCATCGTGATTGATTTCGCTGAAGCCTGCATAAGCAAGATACATCTGAGATAACTCAAAAACAGGATGGCCGAGAGAAAGAGTATCCATATCAATAAGAAGATTCTCTCCGTTCTGACGCATTATGTTTTTAATATGATAGTCGCCGTGGAGCATATTATTTGTTTCGGGGATATCGTTAAACATCTTTATAAGCTTTTCGCCTATATCCTCAGGGAGATACGGCTTACAGAATTCCGCCCATTTAATAGCCTCTTCCCTTTTGCTCGGGAGCTCGCCCGGCTTTAACTCAGTTGAATGGATGGTTTTAAGAATATCAATGCTATCCTTAGCAAGAGCTTCAACGTCCTCTCCCTCAGCGATAAGCTGGGCGAAGGATTTTGCGCTGAGCAGTTCAAAAACAGAACCGTACAAATCGCCAACCTGAACAACGTCATACGGAATAGCAGTAGGAATTCCCATTACAAATGCTTTACGTGCAAGCTCGCGTTCATTATGAATTTCGTCAAGAGAATCGGGGCTTTTATATACCTTTACGATAGTATCGGGGTCTGTACGGTAAACAATGCCGTTAGAGCCTTCTCCTATAACCTCGCATCCCTCAACGGAAAGCTTTCTGTATGCCTTTGAAACATCCATAAGCTCGGTAAAGCCCGTCATATCAAATATCTCATAAACTTCTGTATTACAGTTTATAATGCTCGTTGAGCTATTTGCTTTTTTCAACCGAAGGATAATACGAAGCCCTGCGCTTGAAATATAATCAAGCTCGCTCGCATCAAGAACGACTTCCCCTGTGAAGCCGTTTATTTCTTCGCTGATTTTCTTCTCGGTTTCAGCTGCGTTTGAAGAATCTATTCTGCCTTTTAGTTTTATTGTCATATTAATCCCCCTATCCGAATATTGTAAAATTTATACCACTCATTATATCACATTAATTATTAAAAGTATAGTATTAATTAAATAATCCCTCGTTACGAAGGATTATTTAACACTATGCTTCGTTTACAAGCTTGCCGGAAAAATGCTCAGGCGTCAGCTCAAGGCAGAGAACGTTTTTAAGGGAATGCTCTATTTCATACCGTAGGTATTCCTCATCGTCGGTAAATTTTCTGCAAAGCTTTGAGCAGATTTTAACCGCTTTTCCCTCATCCTCAACAAAACTTATTTTGCCGAAAACGACCACGCTTTTAACGTTATATGCCCACTCGCCTTCTTTACGGTATCCCTTGTCAAACACGGTGTAACAAACCTTGTTGCAGGATTTTATTGAGTCAATTTTATGCCCTTCTTTTGCGCCGTGAAAATAAAGTTTTCCGGTTTCTTCACAGTAATAATGGTTTAGCGGAACGCCGTATGGGTAGCCGCCGTCGCCTACCAGAGAAAGCACGCCGCGTTTTTCATTTTTAAGGAGTTCTATGCACTCCTCCCTGCTGATTTCCTGCTTGAATCTTCGCATTTTTCTGAACATATTTAACCCGTCCTTCAATTGTTTTTTACATTATACAATATGGTGATATAAAAAGCAAACAGCAGGCCTTAGCCCGCTGCAAATTTATCTTTTGAAAAGTCCTTTTTTTAAATAAGGCTCAGCTTTGAAGCCTCTGAATTCATACCCCGTTTCCGTAATAGCTTTCTTAAGCCTTTCGCCGTCGATTTCCCCGTCGATAAGGAACACGCTTTCACCCTTTTTATGAGAGGAGGTTACCTTTTTTGCCGAGGGACACGCCTTTCTTATTGTATCGTTAATATGTGCCTCACACATTGAGCACATCATACCGTCAATTTTTACAGTTACT
Organism: Ruminococcaceae bacterium UBA3751; assembly: GCA_002371215.1. GTDB lineage: Bacteria > Bacillota > Clostridia > Oscillospirales > Acutalibacteraceae > Eubacterium_R. The sequence continues at coordinate 37,995 of DFGL01000029.1, forward strand.
TTATTCATAATCATCACCTATAGTGTCAGGGCGGCTAACTTGAAGCAGATAGGAATAAGGAATAAGGAAAGGAATTTATAGTTAGGATATGCTAACCGTTATGGCAAATATGAAGTTAGCCGCCGCTAACTAACGATAATATACCATACAATTTCAAATTTGTCAATACAATTTTCACTTTTTTGAAAAATATTATTTTTTAAGCATAAAACAATTGAAAACACACTGAATTTATAGTATTATCAGGATATAACTAAAAAGGCAAATGAACAAAAAATGAAAGAAAACATATTATTGAAAAAATTTGTAGGAAGCAAAACCTTTTATAAGCGCGTACTGGCTGTTTCCGTACCTATAATGGTACAGAGCGGAATTACTAATTTTGTAAGTCTGCTTGACAATATTATGGTAGGGCGTACGGGAACCGAGCAAATGAGCGGCGTTGCCATTGTTAACCAGCTCATATTCGTTTTTTATCTCTGCTGTTTCGGAGGCTTTGCGGGAGCGGGAATATTCACCGCCCAGTACTTCGGCGCAAAGGATAATAACGGAATACGTCACACCTTCAGGTACAAAATATGGCTTGGACTTGTGCTGCTTCTCGGTGCGGAGCTTATATTCGGTTTCTTTGGCAGCGAACTTATTTCGACTTATCTGCGCGGTACTAACGACGGCGGAAACCCTGCGGCAGCGCTTATCTACGGAGAAAGCTATCTATGGATAATGCTTATCGGTTTACCCGCGTTTACAATAGTTCAGATTTATGCAAATACGCTGAGGGAATGCGGAGAGACGGTTGTACCTATGAGAGCGGGCATTGCCGCAGTATTTGTTAACCTCGTATTTAATTATCTTCTGATTTACGGCAAATTCGGGTTTCCCGAGCTTGGCGTCAGCGGCGCGGCAATAGCTACGGTGCTATCAAGATACGTTGAAATGCTTTGCGTAGTCTTATGGACGCACAGTCACAAAGAAAAGTGTCCGTACATTAAAGGCGTTTATAAAACGCTGCTCGTCCCCCTTTCGCTTATTAAAAAATTTTTTATTACAGGGGCTCCCCTGCTGATTAACGAGGCACTTTGGTCAGCAGGCATGGCAATGCTTGCCCAGTGTTACTCAACCCGCGGGTTAAACGTTGTTGCCGCAGAAAACATAGCGAACACGGTAAGCAACGTATTCAACGTTGTATTCTTTGCAATGGGTGACGCTATAGCAATAATTATCGGACAACACCTCGGAGCAGAGAGATACGAAAAAGCAAAGGATGAAACGAACAAAATTATAGCATTTTCGGTATTTATTGCGGCAATAGTAGGGCTTGTTATTTTTGCAACCTCGCCGCTTTTCCCGATGATATACAACACGACGCCCGAGGCAAAAAGAATTGCAACGCAGTTTCTTATTGCTCAGGCAATATTTACTCCGCAGATGGCACTGCTTCACACAACGTACTTTACAATGCGTTCAGGCGGTAAAACAATAATAACCTTTTTGTTTGACAGCGTATTTATGTGGGTTATAAGCGTACCGCTTGCGTTCGTTTTAAGCAGATTTACAAATATTTACGTAATATGGATATTTGTTTTCCTTCAGATTGCGGACTGGATTAAGTGCATAGTGGGTATTGTGCTTGTTAAAAAGGGCGTATGGATGAATAACATCGTTCGCGATTCAGGTTAATAATTAATAACGGGTGATTTATATGACGCATAAGGAATACTTACAGCTTATTGACAAGGTTATTGAAAACGGAAAATACAAAGATAACTGGCAATCGCTTTCTAAACACAAAATGCCCGAGTGGTATTACAGGGATAAATTCGGCATTTTCATTCACTGGGGAATTTACAGCGTACCCGCTTACGGCAGTGAGTGGTATTCGCGCTCGATGTATGATACGAACGTGCGCGAGTTTGAATACCATAAAAAGACGTACGGAAAGCAGAGCGAATTTGGCTACAAGGATTTTATTCCTATGTTTAAGGCGGAAAAGTTTGACGCTAAGGAATGGATTTCGTTCTTCAAGGAGTGCGGAATTAAATTCGTTATGCCCGTTTGCGAGCATCACGACGGCTTTGCTATGTATGCTACCGATTTTAACCGCTGGAACGCCGCTGAAATGGGACCGTGCAGAAACGTAATCGGCGAGCTCAAGGAGGAATGCGAAAAGCAGGGACTTACCTTCTGCGGCTCAAGTCACAGGGCTGAGCACTACTTTTTTATGAATCCCGGAAGGCTTATTGACAGCGATATTAATGACGAAAGATATGCTGATTTTTACGGCCCAGCCGTTTACACGGAAGAATACAGCAGCGAAAATATGGGCAAATCAACCGAGGATACGTACGCAACGGGAGCAAGCAAGGAATGGCTTGAGGACTGGCTTGTAAGAACCTGCGAGCTAATTGACAGATACCAGCCGAAGATTCTTTACTTTGACTGGTGGATACACAATCATTCGTTTAAGCCGTACCTAAAAAAGCTTGCCGCTTACTACTACAACCGCGCTGAAGAATGGGGCGCTGAGGTTACTATTGACTATAAGCACACCGCTTTCCCTCCCGGCGTTGCAACCTTTGACGTTGAACGCGGCGCACTTACTGATATTTCCCCCGTTCCGTGGCAGACCGATACCGCTATCGGTAAGCAGTCCTGGGGCTACCGTAAGGATAATGAATACAAAAATTCACGCCAGATAATCTGCGACCTTATAGATATAGTAAGCAAAAACGGAATGCTGCTTCTTAATATCGGTCCAAAGCCTGACGGCACGTTTACAGACGAGGAAACGGCAGTACTCAAGGACATAGGAAAATGGCTAAAGAAAAACGGCGAAGGAATATACGCAAGCACCTTCTGGACTCAGTTTGGCGAAGGCGAGGTAAACAACGAGGCGGGGTTCTTTAAAGACGGAGACGAAAAGCAGTTTACCGCTGAGGATTTCCGTTTTACATATAAGAACGCCTACGTTTACGCTTTTCAGATGAGGCCTGACGGAAACGACGTTAAAATAAAAGCCTTCAAAAAGCACAACCCCCACGATTATCTTGTTAAAGACGTAACGCTTCTTGAAACGGGCGAAAAGCTTGATTTTAAAAAGGATGAAGAAGCGCTGATAATCAGAACTAACGGGCTGAAAAGCGATTTACCGCTCTGTTTTAAAATTGAAATTGAGTAAAAAAGGGAGAGTCGTTGACTCTCCTTTTTAACGTTGGAAGATACCTTTTTGTTTTTACTTGCAAAATGTAATCATTGACGGAATGAATATTTACTGATATAATGGTTGTACAAAATAATAAATGTGTTATGGAGGTACATTTTTATGAAGAATTATTTTGATTTAAAGGGTCAGGTTGCTCTTGTTACGGGTTGCTCAGGCGGACTCGGCGTACAGATGGCTAAGGCGCTTGCTAATCAGGGCTGCAACATCGTAGCTATTGCCCGCAGACAGGACAAGCTTGACGAGGTTGTTGCCGAGATTAAGGCTGAATTCGGAGTTGACGCGCTCGCTCTTAAGTGCGACATTACAGATACGGCTAACGTTGATGAAACCGTTGCAAAGGCTCTTGAGCACTTTGGCAGAATTGATATTCTCATCAATAACGCAGGTACAGGCGCAGTTGCTCCCGCTGAGGACATCACTGACGACCAGTTCGGCAACGAATGTAATATTGACCTTTTCGGCTCATTCAGAGTTGCAAGAGCTGTTGCTAAGCAGGCAATGATTCCCGCTAAGTACGGCAGAATTATCAACATCGCTTCAATGTACGGCCTTGTTGGTAATAAGATTGCAGGTTCAGCTCCTTATCACGCAGCTAAGGGCGGCGTTGTTAACCTTACAAGAGCACTTGCTGCTGAATGGGGTAAATACGACATTACCGTTAACTCAATCTGCCCCGGTTATTTCTACACGGATTTAACAAGAGATACTCTTAACTCCGATTTCTTCCAGCAGAACGCTAAAACTATGATTCCTATGGAAAGATACGGAAACGAGGGCGAGCTTGATACGGCAACTCTGTTCTTCGCTTCAAAGGCTTCAAGCTACGTAACGGGAACAAACCTTGCTATTGACGGCGGTTACACCTGTATGTAATTAAACAAACAAAAAGACTGAGATTTAATCTCAGTCTTTTTTGTTAATAAGCATATATTAGTCTTCAATTGCGGCAGCGGCTTGGTTTACCGCTTTTATTTTTTTATAAATATCCCTGCTGAACTTATCACCGCGTTCATAGGTGAATAGTCCGTTTTGCTCCTGCTCAATATCATAAAGCTGGGTATAACAGAAGCCAAACATTTTTCTGTTAGAAATAAGAGCCTGAGTTAAGCCTACGTACCGCTCAAGAAATTCCTCGGGAGTTTTGACGTCGTCGCCGTAACCCCATGATTTAATGCTTTTATCGGATTCCCACTTAATACCGCCGTATTCGCTGATAAAAACGGGCTGTCCGCCGTAATGCTGACGGTCAGAATGATAAGTTGCAACATGCTCATAAAGATAGTTTTCGGTTACGAACCTATCATAATTTGATTTAAAGAATTCAGGGTCAAAGCTGTAATCATGGAGGTCGTAAATATCCGTTTCCACATGGAAATTTCCGCTTGTATCAATGCAGGGACGGGTTTTGTCAACTGCTTTTGTAAAGCGGTAAACAGTCGCAAGAAGCGGGTTGTACTGCGGTCTGTTATGATAATCCCAGGTTTCGTTAAACGGACACCAGCCGATAATTGAAGGGTGGTTAAAATCGCGATTAACTGCCTCTGCCCATTCATTAAGGAAAACGTCAACGCTTTTCTCTGAGGAATAGTCCAGTCCCCAGTTGGGATATTCGCCCCAGACGATATAACCGAGGCGGTCGCACTGATAAAGGAAGCGCGGCTCAAATACCTTCTGATGAAGGCGCGCGCCGTTGAAACCGACTGACGTTGAAAGCTCAATATCCCTTATCATAGCTTCTTCGTCAGGAGCGGTATAAATACCGTCCTTATAAAAGCCCTGGTCAAGAACGAGGCGCTGAAAAACGCTCTTTTCGTTAATGAGAAACTTCATTCCGTCGAGTCTTACGTTACGAAGTCCGAAATAACTTTTAACCTCATCTTTTCCGAACTTAAAGCGGATATCGTAAAGCCTGCCCTTGCCTGCTTCCCAGAGGTGCTTTTCCGAAAGCGGGATTTTAAAATACCTGTCTGAACAGACGTCCTTTTCATTAATCACACCTACGCTTTTTCCGTTATACAGCACCTCGCAGGTAAAATCAGCCCGACCTTCAAATTCTGCAAAAACAGTTAACGAGCAATCGTAAATATCAGGATAGAGTTTAAAGTCTTTTATATAACTCTGCGGGGTGTATTCAATGTAAACGCTTTGCCAGATACCCGTTGTACGGGTGTAGTCGCAGCCGTGGCTTTTTCTTTGCTCGGACTGCTTTCCGCGCATAACAAATCTGTTTTTAACGCTGTCCTCACAGAGAATGAATATCTCATTTTCACCGTCGCTTACAAGCTCTGTAACATCAAGCTTAATCGGAGTATAACCGCCCTTATGCCGCCCTGCAAAAAAGCCGTTAACAAGAACGGTAGTGAGATAATCAGCAGCGCCGATATTAAGAAATACGCGATTATTACCTTTTTTGATACTAACCCTTTTACGGTACCAAACGAGGTTTACAAAATCAGTATAACCTATCCCCGAAAGCTCGCTTTCAATACAGAAAGGCATGTTGATTTTGTACGGATAATCGCCTTTTTCAAAAATACTGAGCGCTCTTTTTTCGTTCTCTGAAAACCTGAAGCCGCGCTCGGCTTTTTTAAAGCCGAAATCCCATTCTCCGTTAAGACTCTGCCAGCTTTCACGCTCAAACTGCGGATTCGGGTACTCTGTTCTGTAAACTTTCATAGTTAATACCTCATTTTTTAAGAAGGTCAATAACCTCGCTTTGCGCTTTCTTTGCTTCGGGTATAGGATAAACGATAAAAGCGTGGTTCATTTTTTCATACTCGCGGTAATCAAGATACGCCCCCTCTTCCCTGCACCTGTCTCTGAAGCGGCGCGCATCGGGAAGAATAGCCTCGTGAGTACCCATAAATACGGTAATCGGAGCAAGGTCCTTAAGGTCGCCGTAAATCGGACTGACTCTGTAATCGCGCACGTCGGTATCGCCTGCCCAGAACTCGCCTGCTTTTTTAAGAAAGCCGTGAACGAGATTGGGGTCAAGCTTATCAAGCTCAGGCGAAAAAGGCTCGCTCATTGAAACGTCAAGCCACGGAGAAAACATAATGATTTTTGACGGCTGCGGAAGATTCACCGTTTTTAAGTACTGGGCAAAGCCGAGCGAAAGCCCGCCGCCCGAAGAATCGCCCATAAACACAATGTTTTCAGGGGCTGTAGTTTCCAAGAGCGATTTATAGTAATTTTCAAGAAAAGCATACGTAACTTTAAACGTACTGTTCGGCGCCCGTTTATAAATCGGAAAAATTATTTCATAATCAGTATTGTACGAAATATTATCGCACATAAGAAAATGAAGAATTCGCGGCGGCTCACAGTATGCTCCGCCGTGGAGATAGATAATCTTTTTATCCCGTCCGATATTAAAATGGAGAACTTCAGTATTATCAACTATCCTTTTATCAACAAGGGAGTGATAGGGATAAGTTGGCAAATCAAAGGAGTCTGCATTGATTTTTCTTAACTTTTCAATATATTTATCGCATTTTGCGGGGTCGGACATTCGCTTTTTCCAACCGCTTGCCGTTATTGCAAAAGCGGCAAACCCGCTCATAAAGCTGCTCATAGAATCACCTCGCTATTATTCTAACACAAATAATTATTATAAGCAATGTTGAAAAAGGAAAACTCTGCCGCAAAGAATAAACCCAAAGCAAATAAACGCTTTGGGTTTTTAAACTATTATTATTTGTACATAGGACCGTAGGTTGCGCAGGCACGGTAATCGGCGGACTGAACGTCCTGTGTTCCGAAGCCCGACCATGAATGAGGTCTGAAGATACGACTGCTGTCCACGTTATGCATATTTACGGGAATACGGAGCATTGAAGCAAGAGTAATCAAATCCGCTCCGATATGACCGTAAACCGTTACGCCGTGGTTTGCACCCCAGTTTGCCATAACGCTGTAAACATCCCTGAAAGCGCCTTCGCCCGTAAGATTAGGCACGAACCATGTTGTAGGCCACGTCGGGTCTGTACGCTTATCGATAACGTTATGAATTTCATCGGGAAGGTCAACGGTATAGCCCTCGGCAAGCTGCAGTACGGGACCGATACCGTCTACAACATTTACACGGAGCATTGTTACGGGCATTTCCGCTCTGCAACGGAAATGACTTGAGAAACCGCCGCCGCGGAAATATTCGTAATTAGCGCGGCACCAGTCAGTCGCGTCAAGGCAAGCCTTGATGTCCTCGTTCGTCATTTCCCAGAAGGGCTTCATACAGCCTTCTCCCTTATCGTTTTTGGAAGCGCCGCTGCCGTCAAGCGCAGTTGCGCCCGAATTAATAAGATGGATAAATCCGTTTTTAGCTTTACCGCCCGGTTTTACGCCCGTTACCCTTTCGCAAGCGTCAGGACTCCAATAGGTGCGGATATCGTGAAAACAAGGCGCAGAGCCCGATACAAGAGTTCCGAGCATCATCGCAACGCCGTTTAAAGTATCGTTTTCGGTTGCAAACGGAGTTGGCTGTTTTTTACCGTTCCAATCAAACGAGCTCGCCATAATAGCCTCTGTAAAATCGGCATTCGGAAGCCAGTCTGTCCACTGCCGCTGCCCCTGGAAGCCGCCTGCGACAGCGTTTTTACCGAGAGCCTCCTCGTGCCAGCCTAACTCATCAAGTTTTTTATTACCGTAAAGAATATCACGCATAACGATAGTCATTTTTGTGATGAATTCCCAGTCCTTATCGGGAGCAACGGCCTTAGATTTCGTAATAATCTCGGGAAGGTTTTTGCCCGCGTTACAGTCAAAGCCCTCTTTACAGTTTTCCTTTATCCAGGCGAGCGCTTTTTCATATTCGTCTTTATCGTATATTTCAAGAGTAATACGGCGGATAATCTCAGTCATATCAACCCACTCTGCGCGGATACCGAAATATTTCTGAAACATATCGGCGTTGCAGTAGCTTCCTGCAATGCCCATTGCTATACCGCCGAAATTAACGTATGCCTTATTTTTCATCCAGCCAACGCTGACTGCGCAGTGAGCAAAACGGATTATTTTTTCGGCAACGTCATCGGGGATAGTTGCATCGTTCATATCCTGAACGTCTCTGCCGTAAATTGAGAAGGCGGGAAGTCCTTTCTGCGCATATGCCGCCATTACTGCCGCAAGGTAAACAGCTCCCGGTCTTTCCGTTCCGTTAAAGCCCCATACAGCCTTAATGGTCTGAGGGTCCATATCAAAGGTTTCGCTGCCGTAACACCAGCAGGGAGTTACGGAAAGAGTTGCAACAACGTTTTCCTTTGAAAACTGCTCAGCGCATTTTGCCGCTTCAGCACCTCCGCCGATTGTGGTATCGCTGATAACACACTGAACAGGCGTTCCGTCAGGATACTTAATGTTTTTTTCAATCAGCTCTTTGGCAGCCTGAGCCATTCCCATAGTCTGATTTTCGAGGTTTTCTCTGACTCCGCCCCAGCGTCCGTCAATGACAGGTCTTATTCCTATTTTTGGGTACAACATAACATTTCCTCCTGTTAAAATATGAGCACTCTTACGAATGTTCCGATTTAATTGTAACACATATATAAAAAGATAGCAACAAAGATATAATTACACATTCAACTCAAGGCGCATCATTATGAGCTCCTGCCAACCGCTGACGGGTGATTTGAAGGCGCGGGGATTTCTGCCGTATTCGGTAAAGCCTGCGCTTTCATACAGGGCTATTGCGTTTAAATTATCCGAAACGACCTCAAGCTCAAGTTGTTCGTAGCCCGCCTCTTTTGAAAGCTCAACACACGCTTCAAGTAACGCGCGCCCTATACCAAGCCCCCAGTATTCCTTTAATACGCTGATTCCCAAATCAACGCGATGGCGGGTTTTTATTCTGTTATGAATCTTATCAAGCCCCGCAAGAGCGACGGGCTTTCCGTTTATCTCTGCAATAAGTTCAATTTCGTCATTGCTCGCCGTCTTTTTACTAAGATATTCAGCCTGCTCAGCCGCAGTGTACTCAATTTCCTCGGGGCAGGTAAGCAGCCAATCCGTTTCTTCGTGAGTCGCCTTGAAAATATAAAGCGAGGCTTCGCCGTCTTTTTCCGTGCCGTTACGGAGAATGCAATTTCTGCCGTCCTTAAGAGTAATTTCTTTATAGTATTTCATTAGCTTTCCACTCCTCTTTAGTCATACAGTTTACAAAGACTCTGCGGCTTTCATTCAAAAGCGGAACGGGAACGTTTTCGCTCGTTCGCTGATATTTAAACCCGAGCTTTTCCTGAACGCGTTTTGATTTCAGATTACCGTCATAATATGCGCACCAGACTCTATCCATATTCAAATCCTCAAAGGCGCGGCGGAGCAACTCAGCTGACGCTTCGGGAATAAAGCCCCTGCCCCAGAAAGGCTTGCCTACCCAGTAGCCGAGTTCACATTCCTTATTGTTATGAACAAGGTCGCTTTCAAGCTTTAACCCCTGCGCTGCCTACGACCTTTCCCGTTTCCTTTAAAACCACGGCATAGGTTTCGGGAACGGACAGCACTTCGCGGATAACCTGACGGCTGTTTTCAATGCTTGTATGTACGGGCCAGCCCGCAGCAGGACCGATTTCCGGGTCCTTTGCATAGGTATAAAGAGCCTCAGCGTCGCTCTCCTCCCAGGGGCGAAGAATTAAACGCCCGGTCTGTAAAACGCTCGTTGTTTTATAATACTTTTCAATTCCGCCGTAGCCCGTAATCAGCTTATTCTCCCTCGTTTTTTTAATGAAATTTTCAAGCCTTTTTCTGAATTCATCAGGGCGTTTTCTTGCGGCGTCTATATATGCAACGCGAATTCGTTTATACGGCTCTGAAAACAGGCAGTAGCGTTCCCACGCGGTTTTATCTTTTTTTATTTCGCTTATAATATCCTTTGGATAAACAAAAGGTTTATTTATTATTTTTTTAACATCTTCCTTTATTTTCGGACTCAGCATATCATTTTTATTCAGCCAGATAAGACGTTCAATATTTGGCTGAGAATAGCTGCTACCCTTACGGCGCGGCGTAAATCTTCTTATATGATGCTTTTCATCAAGTGTTCCCGCCCTACCGTCTATCCAGCCGAAACAGAGCGCCTCCTCAACCGCATCGTTATAGGAAACGCTTTCTTCGCCCGAAGCTTTAGTGGGAAACACAAGCCATATTTCAGACTCATTTTCATAGTTCTCACTCAGCCATTTTCTCCATTCTTTTCTGTCCTTTGCATAAAAGGTTTTCATATTTCCTCCGTAGCTTTAAGCTGTTTACTTATGTATTGCGTAGGTGTACTCGCTAAGGAGCAGGCAATCACTTTCCGTAAGCCATATCCTGCGCGCAATTTTTAAAACAGTTTTTGTTTTCAAGGGGTACAAAAGCTTCATAAACGGTGAATCGAGAATATCGCTGTCAAGCCTGCCTTTTAACATAATATGAGCGTCCTCGCTCTTTACAAGCTCTCTGATTCTGCTATCGGGGGAGAGATAGTTAACGCTCTCCTCAGGGCTCTTTTTCGCCCAGTTTCTGACAAGGGAATCCGCTTCGGATATTTTATATGACTTATCCGCTTCCGCTTTGCCGTAAATTATAACCTCTTCCCCGTCGGCACTGAGCCTATTCTCACCCATAACAATCTCAATTTCCTTGAAGATAAAGATTTTATCGCCCTTTTGGGTATACTCTCTGCCGTTAACGGTAAGAGTTACCTCGGGTTTATTTGAATAAGCCTTTATATCGTACAGTCCCGCTTTCCTGTTTTTAAAGCGTCTGCCGCAGATATGAACGAACGGTTCATTGCTCCAATATGCCTTATAAAGATAGAAGGAGTCCTTTTTTACCTTTCTGTCATAGGTTACAAGACCTTTGTTGTTTTTGCCGAGCACCCCGCCCTCACGTCTGTTGGCAGCGCCGAAATCGAACATATTCCAGACGTATGAGCCCCAGAGCCAATCGCGCGACGTGATTGCCTTAATATACTCCTCATGGAAAATGCATTGATATTCCTCGGTATAATCGCCCTGAACGGGAGAGGCGCTGTGGAGATTAACGAGCCCCTCCGCACCGTATTCCGAAAGACAGAGCTTTATATCGGGATACTTGCTATGGAAGGAATCAAGCCATTTATTAAGAAAATCAAAGCTGAAATCGTACCAGCCGAAATAATGATTGTAGCCGAGAATATCGGTAATACGGTTTAACTCCGATTCACTGTCAAGGACTGAAAGCTGCGCACAGGTAGTAAATCGCGTACCGTCAAGCGATTTAACGAGTGAGTTCAGCTCTCTTATACAAGGGATTAACGCTTTACTTTTACCGTTCTTTTTGTTTTGGGTAATCTCATTTTCAATGCCCCAACAGAAAATGGAGGGATGATTATAATTCTGCTTAACAAGCTCTGTGAGCTGCTGCTTTGCGTTTTCCTGCTTTTGTTCACTGAATGAGGAAATAACGGGCGCTTCAGCCCATACAAGCACTCCCCTTTCATCGCACAAATCGTAGAAATAACTGTTTTGCTGATAGTGGGCAAGGCGAACGGAATTTGCACCCATTTCAAGAATAAGGTTTATATCCTCAAGATGCTCTTTTTCGGTTATGGCGTTACCCATATTCTCTCTGTCCTGATGGCGGGAGACGCCGCGGAGCTTATATGCTTTACCGTTAAGAAACAACCCTTTTTCACTGTCAATTTCAACGGTACGGAATCCGACCTTAACAGCCACGTTATCAAGAATTCTTTCGTTTTCAACAAGCTCACAGGAAAGAGTATACAGGTACGGATTTTTAATCCCGTCCCAGAGAAAAGGACTGCCGCAATCAAGCGTGATTTCGCTCTGTCTGCTAACTTCCTGAATTACGGTATCACCGTCTGCATTTTTCAGGGTGTATCGCACCTTAATACTCTCATTTATATTATCAATCAGACATTTAACGTCAAGCTCCCAGCTGTCGTTTGTTTTTCTTGGAGTTGCATATACTCCGCAGGAAGAATAATCGCTGAATGAAAAGTGGCAGGACGCAGTTTCTATAAGGGAAACATTACGGTACAGCCCTCCCCAGAAGGTAAAATCAGCCGACGAGGGATAAACCTCATCAAAATCGCTGTTATCAACGGCAATTTCAAGAACACAGCCGTCTTTTATGTACGGCGTAAGGTCCGTAACAAAAGCACTGTAACCGCCTTTATGAGCGTTTATTTTATTACCGTTAACAATAATTTCCGCAACGGAATTTGCCCCTTCTACAAGGAGAAAAGTATTATTCTCTGACGGCAAAAGCTCTTTTTTATAAACGCACCTTGTACGAACGTAATTCTTAGAGGTACCGTCCGAAGCGTTCCAGCTATGAGGCAGGCTGACTGTCTTTTCCCTCCCATTCATACTGAAAGTCCAGCCGTTATTCAAATTGGTAATTCTTCTCATTTTATCACCCGAAAAACTGATGCATTAACAATTTATTATAATTATACATTATACTTCCTGTTTATACAACAACTTTAAAGCCATAATCAGTACTTTTCTGATTCAAAAGGCTGACACAAAGGTAAATTATTGCATATTTTGTTAAAAATCATTGCATAAATTGTTAAATTAGCACTCTACCCTTGACAGTGCTAATTTGTTGTGCTATAGTAATTACAGAACAAAAAAGAAACACGAAACAGCATGCCTGAGTTTCAGAACAACTGCCGATGCTTCCATATGAGTTCAAATAATACGAATAAAGCAAATCATAATGGCAATAACTATTAATGGTGCTTTTGAAAGGAGCGATGACTTATGTTGCCAAGCGTATTCGGAAGAGATTTATTTGATGATTGGTTTGATTTTCCGTTCTTTGATGATTCGGAAATGAGGAAAGCAGAAAAAAGGCTTTACGGACATCACGAAAAAGGAATTATGAAAACCGATGTTCAGGAAAA